>BTUT01000244.1:0-5306 GCA_045862935.1 Acidimicrobiia bacterium | reverse complement strand
GGTACCCGCGCCTGCGGGTCGCCGCGGGGCGCTTCGACTACGACCGCCGCGGCATCCTCGACCGCCACCACGTCCGGTTCTTCAGCCGGCGGGTCGCCGAACGACACTTCGCGGAAGCGGGCCTGCGCGTACGCCGCTCCGAAGCCGTCGGGCTCCCCCTCGACCTCATGGCGTCACGTTCGGCCGGCCGTCCCGACGCCGGCGGGTGGGTGACGCGCACGCTGCACACGATCGACCGGCTCGGCGTCGCCACCGCGCCAGGTCTGTTCGCGTACCAGTTCCTCTTCGACCTCGAACCCGGCGACGTCGCCACCTCAACCCGCTGACCGCGCGAGCGACTGGACTCGCCGGCACAGCCCGAGGTCGGGCGGCACCACCTCGAGGTCCCCGGCGAAGCGCCGTGCGAGCCCTCCGTCGCCCTTGCTCGCACCGACCCGGTACGGCCCGCCGCTGTTGAAGTAGGTGCCGAGCACGCCTCGGCCGTTCACCGCCACCTCCACGCGACGGACGTTCGGGTCGGCCGACACGTCGATCGTGGCCTCCGCTCCAGCTGGCAGGCGGACGGGTCGGCTCTCGGTTCGCTCCACCCCCGGCCCCTCGTACCCCACGACCACTTCGTCGTCCGAGGTCCGCTCGAGCCACACCGCGAACGGGAGGTCGGGCGGGCCGCCGGTGAGCAGGGGCACCCGGACACCGACCGCGCTGCGGTCGGGCCGCACCCGCAGCGTGAAGCCTCCCGCGCGGTGCCCCCGAACCACGGGCCGGTAGCTCGAGACCCGCAGGGCGTCGATGCGCAGCCCGTCGGAGAGGTAGAGGCCGTCGCAGTCACCGGCGATGAAGAGCGCGCCGGCCGGTGCCCACGCGGGGGCCCGCGCGCCGGTGTCGACCACGAGGTCCGCGCGGTTCCCGTAGGTCTCCGCAAGCCGGGCGCGCACGTCGACGAACTGCTCCACCGCGGACTCACCCACCGGCGGGTTGCTGTACTGGCGCTGGTACAGCAGCGCCAACGCGGAGTTCGCGACGGTCGTCCACACTCCGAGCACGGCGAGCAGCACGAGCACGACGGCGCGGGCCGTCCGGTGGTGCGGGAGGGGACGCGCGACCACCACGACCCCGGCACTGCCGAGCAGGACCAGGAGTGGCAGCCAGTCGCCGAGGTAGCGCTGCGCGACGTACCCGAACGGGAAGATCGCCAGCGCGCCGACGGCGGCTCCGACGACCGGTACCCGCAGTGGAGCGAGCGCGTCACGGTCGGGCGCCCGGCGTACGAGCGCGACGACACCCACCGCGGCGAGCACCCAGAGGAACGGCAACGTTGCGGTGAGGCTGGCCGACACGTCGATCGTGTCGAAGCGAACCCCGTGCACCACGGGCGACGGTGGTGGCGACTCGAAGTCGATGTACGGGAACTGCCGCGACACCGTGAACCCGTCGGGTCGGAGGTAGCGCTGCACCGTCTCGGGGACGTACTGGAGTCCGAAGAAGTCGCCGCCGTTCTCCGCGAGGAACTGCTCGCGCTCGACCACGATCGAGGAGTACACCTGGTCCTTCCAGGGCACCGAGACCAGCGTGTGGAACTTGGCGACGTTGATCGCGCAGTACACGAGGACCGGGAACGCGGCCACCGCGCAGAGGGCGAGCAACCGACGGGTCGTGGGCCCGGGGCGCTGCGAACGGCGCGCTCGGACGCGTCGGACCACAGCCACCATCGCGAGCAGTCCGAGCGCGGCGACCGCGCCGAGCCCCACCGACGCGCGCGACAACATGGCCAGCGTCGCGAACGCTCCCGCGGCACCGAGGCGGCCCCGGGTCGGGCGTTGCCCGAACGCGACGAGCCGGTCGAACGTGAGCAGCGCGAACGCCACGGCCCACAGGAGCGACTCGTGGTAGACGTACGCGCGGCTCGCGGTGAACAGAAGGGTGGATCCACCGGCGAGCACGAACGACCACCCCCCCACGAGCACCGCCTCGACGATCGGAAGCGGTGCGTCACCGCGGATCCGGACGCGGACCTGCCACAGGATCCGCAACGACGCCACCATCGCGATGACGAACGCGATGAGCATCGCGACGCGGCTGAGCCGTCCATCGAGCTCGTGAGTGAGCAGCGCGACCGGGAGACGCACGAACGCGGGCGCCGGCCCCTGGTACATGTACGTCTTCCCGTCGACGACGAACCCCTCGATCCCCATCACCGCCGCGGGGACATCGAGGCGACCGTCGAGGAGCGCGTGCGCCTGCGCGTCGTAGAAGTCAGCGACCGGGTGCCAGGCGAACAGGTCGAAGGTCCCCTCGGTCAGCATCCATACGAACCAGAGCCCCCCGATCACGGCGCCGACCGTCGAGGCGATGGTGAACCGCGCGCGCGGGCTCATCCGGGCTCGTCTCCGGACCCGGGTCGGCGCCCCGGGCTCCGGGACCGTTGCGCGCGGATCCCCGTGATGACGAGCTCCGCGAGCAGCACGACCACGGCCGACATCACGAGCTGGTGCGCCGCGGGAAGACGAGCGAACGCATCGAACGCCCGACGGGGATCGAGGTCGCGCTTGGCGATCACAAAGGTGACCCCGGCGGACGCGAGCAGCCCGGTCGCCACCGCGAGCAGCAGGCGACCTCGCCGGACGCGCGCCGCGACGAGCGCCACGGCACCCAGGGCAGCCCCGGCGAGAGGCGAGACGAGCACCGCGCCCGCCACCCCGACGACCACGCCGGCGAGCAGCGCGGGACCACCCGGGAGCACGGGATCGGCGAACGCGAACGACGAGACGCCCAGTGCCTCCCGCACCCGTCGCCGCGGGCCCGCGCACGCCAGCGCGAGGCAGGCCAGCACGGCCACGAGCGAGATGCCGAGCGCCAGGTTCTGCCAGCGCTGGGGCGTCCACACGAGCTCCACGGCCCGCGCGCGGGGCCACGTGCCCAGGTACCACCCGTTCGCGTAGCCGTTCACGAGGGTCGAGCCACCGAGGCGCGCGCCGGGCGGGTTGCCCACGCCCACGGTCTGGGCCTGCCATCCCGCGTTGTGGCTCTCGGAGAGGACCAACCACACCGGGTCGTCGCTGCCCGGAACCACGACGAGGCGCTCGGTGGCCCGATCACGGATCAGCCGGGCCTCGGGGACCGGGTCCGGTCGGGGCACGACGGGCCGCCCGCGGTCGTCGAGCGCTGCCGCGGCTCCTCCCGGAGCCGACGTGAGCACGAACCGGTCCACGTCGAGCCCGACGTCGAGGCCCACCGCGGTGCGCAGCACGTGGCGTCCGGCGGCGAGGACCACGGGCTCCCCGCAGGGCTCGAGGGGGAGGCCCGCACCCGCGAGCACGTCGGCGGTCGAGCCCTGCACCCGCACGGCCACCGGGCGACCGTCGAGGGTCACCAGGTCGTCGCGACACTCGTCGATCGCCGGCGCGGGTGGGGCCACCACGAGGCCCGGGATGCCGAGCTCCGCGATCGCGACCGGCTGGGGCTTCAGCGCGAGGGTGAACGCGTCGCGCAGCTCCACCGGCACGACCTCGTCGACGGTGACCTCCACCGACTGGGTGGTCACCGGCTCCAGGTCCACCCGCACGGTCCCGTCCGCGCCGACCGCCCGGGGGTCGAGGTCGACCAACTGCGTACGACCGTCGGTCTCGATCCGCAGGCGCGACGGCAGCGAGTGCCGGCCGTCGTGGACGAGGCGCAGGTCGAGCCGGTCGAACGTGACCGGTGCGTCGGTACGCACGGTGATCGACGCGCCCCGCACGTGGTCGAACGCGCTGCGCCACGCGGTCGCGGGATCACCGTCGAGCGCCGCCGACGCGCGCGCCGCGGGAGCGCCGAGCAGCCGACTGCTCGACGACACGACCGGCCCAGTCCGCCCAGACGGACCGACGATCGCGTCGATCACCTCGTCAGACGCGTTCGCTGCGAGGCGGACGGTCCCGGTCGGCGTGAACCTGCGCGACGTCGGGAGTCCGAACGACCGGACGATCGCCCGCTCGTCGTCGCGACGGACCCGCTCGTAGGCCGCGACCCGCTCCCGGGTGAACACGTACGCGAGCGCGTGCGCCGTCGACCGGTCGCCCACCTCTTCCAGCAGGGCCGACGGCACACGCACGATCTCGTCGGCCACCACCCCATCGATCCCCACCTCGGCGAACCCGTACGGCGTTCGGCCCGTGACCGGGGCGTCCGGCGTGTCGCGCAGGCTCAGGATCTCGACGTCGAGTCGCGAGAACGTCCGCGGCGCGAACCGGACCTGCTGGCCGGGAGCCGCCACCGACGAGTCGTCGAGCGTGAACCGCAGCGGCTCGCCGCCGTCGAAGCGCACCTCGACCGAACGCACGAGCACCGTGGCGCCGGGCGCCTGCACGAAGCGCAGGGAGTCCGCGGTGATCGGTGTGTCGGCGTGCAGCGTGACGTGCTTGCCGGAGTGGTCGACGTATGGCGCGACGCGCCACGCGGTGCGCGTGTCGCCGTCGAACGCCAGCGCGGGCCGCGAACCGGGCTCGAACGTGTCCTGGGGCGCGAAGGCGCTCCCCGAGACGCGCACGGACCCGCGTTCGAGCACCGTCTGCCACTCGGACCCGGCGCCCGGGAAGACCTCGAAGTCTGCCGCCGACGCCGCGCCCGACACCGGCTGGTCCGCGCGCCGCACTGTTCCTCGGCTGTTGCGCAACGACCGCCACTTCCGTGCGCTCCGCCGGTTCGTGTCGGTCACGACGAGCACGGCGTCGTCCCGCAGCGCCCGACGTAGCGCCACCGGGTCCTCGGCGTACGACGCCGCGTAGAGCAGCAACGAGGTGCCATCCACCAACCCGGCGGCCGCGGCATCCACGACGCCCTCGCCGTCGCCCGCGAGGACCGTGGGGTACCGGGCCGGCACGGTGCGCACGATCGGCCGGGCGTCGGGCACCGGGAAGGCCGCGACCGGCGGTGGCTCGTCGCCGGCGGGTTAGGCCAGCACCTGCTCGTCGAGGAGCGGCGCCGTGTCGGGCGCGGGGTCGTTCCGCACCGGTTCACCGAACCCGACCGGCGCGCCGAGGTCGGCGCGCTCCCCCGTGAGCAGCCGCCAGAGCGGACGGGGTCGGGGCCCGTCGAAGCGCTCGTAGGCGAGGTCGGATCGCAGGAGCACCCGGCCGGCGCCGAGCAGCCGGGCGACCGGGGCCAGCGCCTCGGGGTCGAGGACGCCCTCCTGGATGCGGCGGTCGAGCGCGCCGAGGAGATCCGCGGCGTTCACCGAGCCGTAGGGCTGCAGCTCGCGGCTCACGGTCGGCGTGGTGAGGATCCCCGGAGTGATGGGCTCGAAGGTCTCGCCCCAGCGGTAGGCCGCG
>BTUT01000243.1:0-5335 GCA_045862935.1 Acidimicrobiia bacterium | reverse complement strand
GCGCCCGTGGCCCTGGAGCAGTACCTCCCGCTGTTGTCGCTGCTCGCCCTCGGACTCCTCTTCGCCGCGCTGAGCTTCCTCGCGTCGACGATCCTGGGTCCGCGGCGGCCCACCGCGGCGAAGGAGGCACCCTACGAGTGCGGGATCGTGCCCGAGGTCGAGCCCGTCGAGCGGTTCCCGGTCAAGTTCTACATCGTCGCGATGGCATTCATCGTCCTCGACGTGGAGATCATCTTCCTGTACCCGTTCACGGTCGTGCTGAAGGAGCTCGCCGGCTACGGCCTCGTGGCCATGGGCGTGTTCCTGCTCGTCGCGCTCGTGCCCTTCGGGTACCTGCTCTCCACCGGAGCGGTGGAGTGGGGCCCGGTGCGCCAGGTCGTCGAGCGGGTGGGCACCCGCGTGCTGCGGGCCGCGGGCATGCCGGGCCGTGACGGCCTCGACCCCGCCGCACCCCTGGGCGAGGCCGCGGAGGAAGCAGCCTGATGGGCATCGAGCGAAGGCGATCGCGGGGATGAGCCAGGGCTTGGAGGCCGTTCCGCACAACTTCCTCACCGGTCGGCTCGAGGACCTCGTGAAGTGGGCGCGCCGGAACTCCGTGTGGCCCGCGACCTTCGGGCTCGCATGCTGCGCGATGGAGATGATGGCCACGGGGGCAGCGCACTACGACACCGCCCGCTTCGGCATGGAGGTGTTCCGCGCCAGCCCGCGCCAGGCCGACCTCATGATCGTCGCGGGACGGGTGAGCCAGAAGATGGCGCCGGTGCTGCGCCAGGTCTACGACCAGATGGTCGAGCCCAAGTGGGTCATCTCGATGGGTGTCTGCGCGAGCTCGGGTGGGATGTTCAACAACTACGCGATCGTGCAGGGCGTCGACCAGATCGTGCCGGTCGACGTGTACGTGCCCGGCTGCCCTCCCGGCCCCGAGACGCTGCTCCACGGCATCCTCACGCTCCACGACCTCATCCGCTCGGGCGAGATCATGCGTCGCCGCCACGCGCGCGGTGGGGGTGCGGGCGTGGAGGTCGACCAGCGCGACGGGCTCCCGTCGGGCGTGCGCCTCGTCGGCACGAAGGCCTGAGCGCGATGAGCGACGACGTCACCACTCCCGATCCCGACGCGGCTCCGATCATCGACCCCGTCTCGGCCGCGCTGGTGGAGCGCTTCCCGGGGTCGGTCGCGGTCGACTCGCACACGCAGCCGGTGGTGTACGTCGCGCGCGACGCCTGGCACGACATCGCGGTCGCGCTCCGCGACGACGAGCGCTTCACGCAGTGCGTCGACGTCACGGCCGTCGACCACTCCGCCGACGTGGAGCGCGTCGCGGTCGAGGGTGTGGAGCCCGAGCGCTTCGAGGTGGTCGCCAACTACCTGTCGCACCCGCGCAACCTCCGCATCCGGCTCATCACCGAGGTCCCCGAGTCGGACCCGTGCGTCGCGAGCATCACCGACGTCTTCCCGGGCGTGAACTTCGCGGAGCGCGAGGTGTTCGACATGTTCGGCATCGACTTCGATGGCCACCCCGACCTCGCCCGCATCCTGATGCCCGACGACTGGGAGGGCTACCCCCTGCGCAAGGACGACCACCCGGCGCGCATCCCGGTCACGTTCAAGGGTGATCCCCCACCGCGATGAGTCGACGATGAGCGAAGAAGTCGAGCGGCTGGACCGCCAGACCGACGAGGGCGCACAGGAGCTGCGGCGCCCCGAGGATCGCGCGTCGCGCGACGTCGTCCTCACCGGCGGTGTCTGGCCGGAAGACGACGGGACCATGATCATCAACATGGGGCCGCAGCACCCGTCGACCCACGGTGTGCTCCGCGTCATGATGGAGCTCGACGGCGAGACCGTGCTCCAGATCAAGCCGGTGATCGGCTACCTCCACACCGGCATGGAGAAGACGGGCGAGCAGCTCACCTACGTGCAGGGCGCCACGAACGTCACCCGCATGGACTACCTCGCGTGCCTCTCGAACGAGCTCGTGTACGCCCTCGCGGTGGAGCGTCTCCTCGACACCGAGGTCCCCGAGCGCGCGGTGTGGATGCGCATGATGCTCGTCGAGCTCCAGCGCATGGCGTCGCACCTGCTGTTCCAGGCCACCAACGGCATGGACATCGGCGCACTCTCGATGATGATCTACGGCTGGCGCGAGCGCGAGGAGGTGCTGCGGCTGCTCGAGATGATCACCGGCTTGCGCATGAACCACAACTTCGTGCGCGTCGGCGGCCTCGCGGCCGACCTCCCCGACGGCTGGCAGCAGGCCACCCTCGAGGTGTGCGACCTCGTCGAGGCGGGAGTCGCCGAGTACGAGGTGTTCCTGCTCGAGAACCCCATCTGGCAGGAGCGGACGATCGGGGTGGGCGCCATCACCACCGAGCAGGCCCTCGCGCTCGGTGCCACCGGCCCGATCCTGCGCTCCACCGGCTTCCCGTGGGACCTGCGCAAGGCGCAGCCCTACCTCGCGTACGACGACGTCGAGTTCGACGTCGTCTACACCGAGAACGGCGACTGCTACGACCGCTTCCTCATCCGGCTCTACGAGATCCTCGAATCGGTGCGCATCGTCCGTCAGTGCGTCGAGCGCATGCCGGCCGGCGACTACCGCGTGCAGGACCGCAAGGTCACCCCGCCACCGCGCGCCCGCATCGACGAGTCGATGGAGGCGCTCATCCACCACTTCAAGCTGTTCACCGAGGGCTTCAAGGTGCCCGCCGGTGAGACCTACGTCGCCGTCGAGTCGCCCCGAGGCGAGATCGGCTGCTATCTCGTGTCGGACGGCACGGGGAAGCCGGTGCGTCTGCACATCCGCGGGCCGTCGTTCTACAACCTTCAGTCGATGGAGGCGATGGTGCCGGGCAGCATGGTGGCCGACGCGGTGGCGATCATCTCGAGCGTCGATCCCGTGATGGGGGAGGTCGACCGGTGACGGTCCGGCACCCACCAGCGTCGACGGAGCGACCGAGCCCATGACGTTCTCCGCCGCGGAGCGCCGGCACGCCGAGCAGATCGCCGGTCGCTACCCCCACGCCAAGTCGGCCACGCTGCCCCTGCTGCACCTCGTGCAGGAGCGCGACGGCTGGGTCACACCCCAGGGCATCGACGACGTCGCCGAGTTCCTCGGTCTCACGCCCGCGATCGTGCTCGGCACCTGCTCCTTCTACACGATGTTCAAGACCGCGCCCGTCGGCCGGCTCGTGGTCTCGGTCTGCACCAACATCGCGTGCCTCGTGAACGGTGGCCCCGAGCTCTACGAGCACCTCCAGCGCCACTACGCGACCACCGACGACGTCCACGTCGAGGAGGTGGAGTGCCTCGCCGCGTGCGACCTCGCGCCGGTCCTCCAGGTGAACTACGAGTTCCACGGACCGCTCACCGGTGAGCGCGCCGTCGACCTCGTCGAGCAGTACCGCGCGGGCGCGCTGCGTGCGCGCACCATCTCGGGGACCTCGCCGGGAGCAGACGAGTGAGCGCGCAGGAGACGCTGGTCGTCTCGAAGTTCCTGCGCGAGCGCCCCGACGACTCGTGGCAGTACGAGAGCGCTCGGGCCTACAACGGCGCGTACACGCGCCTCGAGAAGGCGCTCGCGATGACGCCCGATCAGATCGTCGAGGAGGTGCAGAAGTCGGGGTTGCGGGGCAAGGGGGGCGCGGGCTTCGGCGCCGGTCAGAAGTGGTCCTTCCTGCCGAAGGACGTCTTCCCCCGCTACCTCTGCATCAACGGCGACGAGGGCGAACCCGCGACGTTCAAGGACCACATGCTCGTCGAGCGCGACCCGCACCAGCTGGTGGAGGGCGCGATCATCACCGCGTACGCGATCCGCGCGAACCACGCCTTCGTGTACCTGCGCGGCGAGTTCGGGTTGGGCGCCGAGCGGCTCCAGCAGGCGATCGACGACGCGTACCGCCACGGCTTCCTGGGCCGGAACATCGGGGGGTCGGGCTTCGACCTCGACCTCGTGCTGCACCGGGGCGCCGGCTGCTACATCGCGGGCGACGAGACCGGGCTGCTCTCGAGCCTCGAGGGTGAGCGCGCGATGCCGCGGATCAAGCCGCCGTTCCCGGCCGCGCAGGGCCTGTACGCCGCGCCGACCGTGGTGAACAACGTGGAGACGATCTCCACCGTCCCCCACATCATCCAGCACGGCGGCGAGTGGTACGCGGCGATGGGCGTGAACCGGTCCACCGGCACGCGGATCTTCTCGGTGTCGGGCCACGTCGAGCGGCCGGGGAACTACGAGGTGGAGCTGGGCATCTCGTTCCGCGACCTCATCGAGGGCCTCGCCGGCGGCGTGCGGGGCGGCAAGGCGATGAAGTTCTTCATCCCCGGCGGTGCGTCGTCACCGTGGCTGGTGCCCGAGCACCTCGACGAGCCGCTCGACATGGACCACGCGGGCTCGGCGCTCAAGACCATGCTCGGGTCGGGCGCGGTCACGGTGTTCGACGAGGACACTGACCCGCTCCTCGTCTCCTGGCGGCTCGCGAAGTTCTACGGCCACGAGTCGTGCGGGAAGTGCACGCCGTGCCGTGAGGGTTCGGGCTGGATCGAGAAGGTGCTCTACCGGATGCTCCACGGGCAGGGGCGTCCGGAGGATCTCGACCTGCTGCTGTCCTTCGGCAACAACATCGTGCCCGGCCTCAACGCCCCGTTCTCGCAGACCACGATCTGCGCGCTCGGACCGAGCACGATGAGCCACGTGGTGAGCCTCGACCGGTACTTCCGTGACGAGATCATCGCTCGCCTGACCCGCGACGCCGAGCGTCGCCGCACCCTCCGGATCTCCGCATGAGCGCCGACGCGGTGCCCATGAGCCAGTGGCCGTCGGAGCACGCCTACACGATCCCGGTCGCTCCCGGGCCCGACACGGTGACGGTGACCATCGACGGCAAGGAGGTGCAGGCGCCGCGCGGTGAGCTGCTGATCCGCGTCGCGCAGCAGCACGGCACCTACATCCCGCGCTTCTGCTGGCACGAGCGGATGAAGCCCGTCGGCATGTGCCGGATGTGCCTGGTCGAGGTCGAGGGCCTGCGAGGGTTCCAGATCTCGTGTGCGACCCCGGTCACCGACGGCATGGTCGTGCACACCGCCACGCCCACGGTGAAGGCCGTCCAGGACGGCGTGCTCGAGTTCCTGCTGATCAACCACCCGCTCGACTGCCCCGTGTGCGACCGCGGTGGTGAGTGCCCGCTCCAGGACCAGACGCTGGCCTTCGGGCCGGGGGAGTCCCGCTTCGTCGAGGAGAAGCGCCACTTCGAGAAGCCGGTCGCCATCGGCGAGACGGTGCTGCTAGATCGCGAGCGCTGCATCCAGTGCGGTCGCTGCACGCGGTTCGCGGCCGAGA
>BTUT01000242.1:0-5345 GCA_045862935.1 Acidimicrobiia bacterium | reverse complement strand
CCAGTGGCAGTGCGGGTGGCGGTCGGCCGGTTCACGCGGCGGGCGGTGGATCGGCCGGATCCGCGCCCGGGGGTTCGTGGCCAGCGCCGTCGCGTCGAACGTCGGGTCCTCGATCGTGTGGCACATGCCGAAGACGCGCTCCTCGCCGAAGGGCTCGGCGTCGAGGAGCGCGCCGCAGTGCTCGAGCCAGAACTCTCCGTGCTGGGCGTCGTGCACCACGTACGCGACGTCCATGTACTCGTGGACGAAGCCCACGTCGAGCTGGAGCGCCTTCATGATCGCGGTGACGTCGTCGCCCTCGATACCCATGAGCGCGCGTGTGCGCTGGGTGTAGACGGGGCTCGCGCCCATCCAGAGGTCGATCGCGACGTCGTTCATCACGTCGAACCCCCCGGTCTCCAGCACGACCTGCGGGAGGATGGCGCGGTTCACGAGCATGCCGGCGAGCATCGCCTCGTGCGCGACACGTAGCCGCGTCGAGCGGTCCAGGGGGTCGGGACGCGGGGTCATCGCGCCAGTCTCGCGACCGTCTCCCGGCCCGCCCGCCATCGTGGTCGGAGGTCGGGTGGGATCAGACCAGCCGGGTCGTGGGCACGGATGCCAGCCGACCGTCGTGCAGCTCCGCCAACGCGGGCACGGGGTCGGGATCGGCGAAGAGGGAGTGGTCGGTGGTGTCGGCCTCACGGCCGGTCCCGTCGGTCACCCAGTACGACGCTTCGAGGGCGATGCCGTTCGGATCGGTGAAGTACACGGAGCGCATGATGCCGTGGTCGACGACCTCGGTGACCTCCGACCCCGCCGCGAGGAGTCGCTTGCGGAGCGCTTCGAGCGCAGCCTCGTCGGGCACGTTGAACGACAGGTGGTCCATCTGGATCGCCCGGTCGAGCGGCGCCCCGGCCCCCTTGGCGAACGTCTCCACGCCGGCGACCTCGAAGAACGCGACCGTGTTCTGGGGCGCGATCTCGAAGAAGTAGTGACGCATGGGGCCGGCCATCAGGGTGGCGACGACCCGCATGCCGAGCACACCCGCGTAGAAGCGGACGGTGGCGTCCATGTCGGGTGTCACGAGCGCCAGGTGGTTGATGCCGCGCCAGCGGGGGGCATCGGGGAGGTCGGTGAGACGGTCGGCCATCGGGGTCCTCCTCGGGTGGGAGAGGTGGGGTCGGCTCCTCGGTGAAGGGGCCCCGGGGCAGGCCCGGACGGGCTGCCGGGTTCGGGACGATTTCCCCTGTCGCCTCGGACGCGTCAGCCTCAGAGTAGACACGGTCACGAAGGGCGGGGAAAGGGCGGGGAACCATGCTCTGTGCGGCGTGCGGTGCGGGCCTGCGGGAGGGCGCCAAGTTCTGCGGCGCGTGCGGAGCCGCCGTGTCCAGCTCCGCCGCGGCACCGGCAGCCGGGCCCCCGCCAACTGGTCCGCCCGCGAGTCCGCCTCCGGGTCCGCCCGCGAGTCCGCCTCCGGGTCCGCCTGCCGGGCCCCCGCCGACTGGTCCGCCTGCGGGTCCGCCGCCGGGTCCGGACGGGGATGGTGGCGGTGGCGGCAGCCGCAGGCTGATCGTCGGCCTGGGCGCGGCGCTGGTGGTGGCGGTGGGCGTCGCCGCATTCGCCCTCCTCTCGGGTGGCGGGGACGACAAGGCGTCGGCGGACGACCGGGAGGTCCTGCTGGAGGCCGCGGCGAGCGCGGGCCCGGCACCGTTCACCCCCGACCTGCAGCCGGTCGCGACCTCGGTGCCCTCGTCGTCGACGTCGACCTCGACCGTCGTGACCACGACAACGGTGGCTCCGCCGCCGGCCGCCGGGCCGGGCGGTCGAGTGGCTGCGGGTCCGTTCGGGGGCACGGGCGACAACTCGCTGTGCGATCGCGAGCTGCTCGTGGAGTTCCTCACCGACCCCGCGAACGCGGCGATCGCCCGTGAGTGGGCACGCGTGCTCGACGTGCGCGTGATCGACATCCCCACCTTCGTGCGGGCGCTGATCCCCACGACCCTCTCGGCGGACGCCCGGGTCACGAACCACCGGTGGGAGAACGGCCGAGCGGTGGGGTACCAGGCGGTGCTGGAGCGGGGCACCGCCGTCCTGGTGGACGTGAACGGCCGGCTCGTGGCGAGGTGCCGGTGCGGCAACCCGCTGCTGGAGCCGCAGGAGGTGCCGGGGCCGCCGATCTACGTGGGCCCGAAGTGGACGGGCTTCGACCCGACGGTGATCGTGGTCGTGGTGCCCGCGCCGCAGCCCATCTACCCGCCGGGCGGCGCCGGGACCCTGCCGCCGCCCAGCTCGGCCTCCGCTCCGAGCACGACCCCGACGACGCGCGGGTCCAGCACGCCGACCACCAGGGCCGAGCGTGAGGCGGACCTGGCGATCGCCAAGATCAAGCCGGCGCTCGAGCGGTGCACGCGCGGTGGCCCGCTCGCCGGGGTCGTGACCCCGGCGGAGTTCGACCAGGTCCTCGCCGGGTTGACCTACACCGCCGCGCTGACCGACCAGCGGACCGGCACCTACCGGGTGACGGTGACCGCGCCGGCCTTCACGACCGCGTCCGGCGCCGAGTTCGTGGCGGAGACCGCGACCTGGGACGTCAACCTCCGCGACAACGAGATCACGCCGGTGGATGCGAACGCGCAGTCCGCGGCGTCCTCCTGTCCCGCGCTCGCCTGAGCGCGTCGGCGTCCCCCGTCGCCCTTCGGGGACCGGTCGGTTGGCGTCCCGCCGCCGCGGGCGCGAGGCTGCCCCGAGTGCCGGACGCCCCGGCCGGAGGGGAATGCCGTGATCTCCCAGCTCGAGAGCCCCGAAGGCGTGCTCGCCTTCCGCGCCGTCGGCAAGGTCGAGAAGCGGGACTACGACGACGTGCTCGAGCCCGCGGTGGAGGCCATGGTGGCCGTGCGCGGCGAGGTACGCATCGTCTACGTCCTGGGCGACGAGTTCGACGGCTACTCGATGGCCGCCGGCTGGGAGGACACGAAGCTCGGGTTCGGCCACCGGTCGTCGTGGAAGCGGTGCGCCATCGTCACCGACCGTGACTGGGTCCGCCACGGCGTCGGGATGTTCCGCTGGATGTTCCCCGCCGAGATGAAGGTCTTCGCGACAGCCGAGCTGCGCGACGCGATCGATTGGGCTGCATCATGATCAACCCCCCCACCCCCCGCGAGTACACCGTCGTGCTCATCGACACCCCGGCCGAGGGGATCCGCCGGATCACGATGAACCGCCCGGAGAAGCGCAACGCGTTGAACCACGCGCTGCGCGGCGACGTGCTCGCCGCGCTCTACGAGGGCGACGCCGACCCGGACGTGCGCGTCCAGATCGTCCGCGGTGCAGGCTCGTGCTTCTCGGCCGGCTACGAGCTCGGCGGGGGCAACGAGGGCCAGGAGCTGCCGTTCTACACACCCGGCGGCGACGGTCACTGGCCGCGTCACGTCACCACCGGGTGGATGAGCATCTGGGACCTCGGCAAGCCCGTGATCGCGCAGGTGCACGGCTACTGCCTGGCGGGGGGCAGCGAGCTCGCCACGGGCTGCGACCTCGTGTACATCGCCGAGGACGCGCAGATGGGCTATCCCGCCGTGCGGTTCGGGGTCGGCGACATGCACTTCCACGCGTGGCTGCTGGGCATGCGCACCGCCATGGAGATGATGCTGACCGGCGACTCGATCAGCGGTGTCGAGGCGGTCGAGCGCGGCTGGGCCAACCGGGCCTTCCCCGCCGACGAGCTCGACGACGCGGTGGTCGAGGTGGCGAAGCGCATCGCGCAGGTGCCGGCCGAGCTCGTCCAGATGAACAAGCGGGTGGTGCACCACCAGATGGACATCATGGGCATGCGAGCGGGGATCCGGGCGGGCACGGAGCTGTGCGCGCTCGGGGTGCACACGAAGGCCATGGCCGAGTTCCTCCGGGCACGGACGGAGAGCGGGGGCCTCACCGGCGCGCTGCAAGCGCGCGACGAGAAGTTCGGCGACTACCGCACGAGCCGCGAGGGCGCGGCCGACGACGTCGGCGGCTCCGAAGGTGAGAGCTTCGAGGGCTCGTACGGCTCTCGCTAGGGTGCACGCGGCGGTCGTTCGCTCCGGTGCTCGGGGCGGCGACCCCCGGGGAACCGTCCGAGCCTGGACACGAGCGAGGAGCGACCGATGGGTCTGTGGGACTACCAAGGGATGCGGGTCGTCGTCAGCGGCGGCGGGGGATCGGGCATGGGCGCGGCCTGCGTCGCCGAACTGGCGAACCTCGGTGCCGAGATCCACGTGCTCGACCTGAAGGATCCGCCGGTCGACGTCGCGAGCTATCAGTCGGCCAACCTGCTCGACCCCGACGCGACGGCGGACGCGATCGCCAACGTTCCCGGGACGATCCACGCGCTCTTCAATTGCGCCGGTCTGCCAGGTCCCCCGTTCTCCGATCTCGACACCATGACCGTCAACTTCCTGGCGATGCGCCACCTGTCCGAGCTGTGCGCCGACCGCATGACCGACGGCGGCGCGATCGCGAGCATCTCGTCGACCGCCGGTGCGGGCTGGCTCATGAACATGGACAAGTGGCGGCCGCTGATCGCGACCACGACCTTCGCCGAGGGGCGCGCGTGGTGCGAAGCCAACCCCGAGGCGATCGCGAGCGGGTACGCGCCTTCGAAGGAGGCGATGATCATGTGGACGCTGTGGGCCGCGATGGACTACCAGCGGCGCAACGTCCGGTTGAACTGCATCAGCCCCGGTCCGACCGACACGCCCATGATGACCGACTTCGAGAACGAGTCCGGAGCCGACCTCATCGACCTGTTCGCCCAGGGTGCCGGGCGACGGTCCCGTCCCGAGGAGCAGGCCTACCCGCTGATCTTCCTCAACAGCCGCGCAGCCTCGTACGTGTCGGGTGAGAACTTCAACACCGACGGCGGCACGCTGGGTGCGCTCACCACCGGCAAGCTCGTGCTCGACTTCAGCGCGTTCCTGGAGGCCGACGGCACCACCGCGTGAGCACGGCATCACGACGCGAAGCGGCCGGCGCTGCAGCGCGGCGCCGGCCTCCTCGCGTCAGCGTGTGCGACGGGTGGGTGGGGCTCAGGAGTTCGTGGCGGTGCGTGAGCCGAGCTCCACGGTGACGGTGTCGGTGTCGCCGTCGCGCTCGTAGGTGATCTCCACCTCGTCGCCCGGTTCCAACTGGGCGACGGTGCTCGCGAGCTGTGCCGCGCTGGTGACCTCGTCGCCGTCGATCCCGGTGATCACGTCGCCCGCTTCGAGGCCCGCGTCGTCCGCCGCGCTCCCCGGCACCACCTGCGTGACGACGAGCCCTTCGTTCGTGATCCGGGTCGCCACGCCGAGGAACGCGCCTCCCTGGCGGTTGGGGGTCTGGCGGTTGGGGGT
>BTUT01000241.1:0-5346 GCA_045862935.1 Acidimicrobiia bacterium | reverse complement strand
ACGAGGACGACGCCGACGAGGCCAAGGCCATCTGCGAGCTCTGCGCGGTGCGCGAAGCGTGTCTCGAGTACGCGCTCACGGCCCGGGAGAAGGACGGGGTGTGGGGTGGCCTCACGGCTCGGGAGCGGCGCCGGCTGCTCCGCCAGCGCCGCCGCTCCGCCTGAGCGACGCGAGGCGCCCTCCGCGCGCCGCGGAGGAGCACCGGCGTCCCTTGCCCGGCCTGCGGTGGGCCGACGCCCGGGAGCCCCGACCGTGCTGGTCGTAGACTCCTCCGTCCCGTGGATTTCCAACTTTCCCCCGAGCACGCCGAGCTCCAGGCGACGGTCCGCCGGATCGCGCGCGAGAAGGTGGCGCCGCGGGCCCGGGCGATCGACGAGTCCGACGAGTACCCCGAGGACCTCTTCGAGGTCTTCGCCGCGGCCGGCCTGACCGGGCTCTGCGTGCCCGAGCACCTCGGTGGGTCGGGAGCCGGGATCTTCGGGCTGACGCTCGCGATCGAGGAGATCGCGAAGTACTCGAACGCCGCGGCGCTCGTGCTGCTGCTCACCCGCCTCCCCACCGGCCCGTTGCTCATCGCCGGGACCGAGGCGCAGCAGCGGCGGTTCGTCACCCCGGTCGCGACCGGCGAGCAGCGCGCCGCCTTCGGGCTCTCGGAGCCGCAGGCCGGGAGCGACGTCATGGGCATGCGCACGCGGGCGGAGCCCGACGGCGACGAGTGGGTGATCACCGGCCGCAAGTGCTGGATGTCGGGTGTCCGCCAGGCCGACTGGTACTGCGTGTTCGCCAAGACGGGCCCTCCCGACTCACGAGCGCACGACAGCGTCACGTGCTTCGTGGTCGAGCGATCACGTCCGGGGCTCTCGGTGGGCGCCGTCGATCGCAAGATGGGCGTCCGGGGGGTCGACACCGGCGAGCTCGTGCTCGACGCGGTGCGGGTCCCGGCGGAGAACGTGGTCGGATCGGTCGGGGGGTTCCGGCTGGCGATGCTGGGCCTCAACGCGATGCGCCCGGTCGTCGCGGCCCGGGGGATCGGGCTGGCCGAGGGCGCGCTCATGTACGCAGTCGAGTACGCGAAGGAGCGCGCCGCGTTCGGCGCGACGATCGCCGACTTCCAGGGGATCCAGTGGAAGGTGGCCGAGCTGGCGGCCGAGATCGAGGCCGCGCGCCTGCTCACCTACCGGGCCGCGTGGATGGCCGACCGCGGCGAGTACCTCCGTGAGCACGTGCCCTTCCTCTCGATGGCGAAGTACTACGCCACCGAGCTCGCGGTGAAGGTCGCGAACGACGCGCTCCAGATGCTCGGTGCCGCGGGCTACATGAAGGACCACATGACCGAGCTCTACTATCGCGACGCGAAGCAGCTCACGATCGTGGAGGGCACTTCGCAGATCCAGCTGGGACTGATCGCGGGCGGTGTGCTCCGCGGCGACCTCTGGTGGGACTGAGTGGGACCGCGGAGCGGGGCAGCCAGATGAGCGACGCGACGCCGCTGTTCGCCGACGTGGTGGGTCGCCTCGTCCGGCACGAGGACCTCCCCGCGGACCTCACCGAGCAGGTGCTCACGACGATCCTGTCCGGCGCTGCGACCGACGCCCAGATCGCCGGCTTCGCCGTGGCGCTGCGCGCGAAGGGGGAGACCCCGACCGAGCTCGCGGCGCTCGTGCGCACGATGCTGCGCTTCGCGGAGCCGGTTCCCCTCGCCGACACGGCGTCGGCGATCGACACGTGCGGGACGGGCGGCGATCGCGCGGGCACGGTCAACGTGTCGACGATGGCCGCGCTGGTCGCCGCGGGGGCGGGCGCTCGCGTGGCGAAGCACGGCAACCGGGCGGCGTCGTCGCAGTGCGGGTCGGCCGACGTGCTCGAGGCCCTCGGCGTCGTCATCGATCTCGCGCCCGAGGGCGTGGCCCGCTGCATCGATGCGGCGGGCATCGGCTTCTGCTTCGCGCCCCGCTTCCACCCGGCGCTGCGCTTCGCGGGCGCACCCCGGCGGGAGCTGGGGACGCCCACCACGTTCAACTTCCTGGGTCCGCTCGCCAACCCGGCGGGGGTGGCTCGCCAGTCGGTCGGGGTGTCGGACCCGGCGATGGCCGAGCGCGTGATCGGCGCGCTGGCCGAGGTCGGCAAGACCCACGCGCTCGTCTTCTACGGCCACGACGGCCTCGACGAGCTCACCACGACGACCACGTCCACCGTGTACGAGCTGCGGGACGGCGTCGTGCGCCGCTTCGAGGTCGACCCGACCGACCTCGGCCTGGCCCGGGTCGAGCGCGCCGCGCTCCTCGGGGGCGACGCGCCGGCGAACGCGGCCATCACCCGCGAGGTGCTGTCCGGGGCGCCCGGCCCGGTGCGCGACATCGTGGTGCTGAACGCGGCCGCGGCCCTCGTGGTCGCGGACCTCGCCGAGGACCTCGCAGCCGGCGTCGTGCTCGCGCGCGGGGTGATCGACGACGGGCGTGCCCGGGAGACCCTCGACGCCTTCGTGGCGGCGAGCGGGCGGGAGCGCGCGCGTGAACAGGAGCAGCACGGGGGCCAGGTCCCGGACCCGGGCGGCGAGCAGGCCCCGGACCCGGGCGGCGAGCAGGCCCCGGACCCGGGCGGCGTGCGGGCTCCCGACCGGGAGGCGGCCGGATGAGCCCCCGGCGTCCGGTGTCGTCGGGCACGGGCGCGCCGCCACCCCGGCGCGCCGACCCGGTGTCGAGCACTGCCCCCGCGCCGCCCGCGCGCCCGGAGCCGTCGGCGACCGGTCCGGTACCGGCACCGGGGGACTGGGCGACCTCGGCGCGCGCTCCGGCGGAGACCCCGCCGCGCCGGGCGCCAGCCGCGCCCGCCGCGGTGGTCGTGGCCCCCGACGACGCCGCGCCGCCGTCCACGCAGCGGTCGTCGCGGCGCTCGAACCGGGATCGGCGGCGGATCGAGCGCGGGGCGCCCTGGTGGCTGCGGGTCCTCGCCTGGGTCGTCGCCGTGCCCGCGGGTCTCGTGATCGTCGGGCTCCCGGCGCGCAAGCTCGGTTACCTGTCGAGCCAGAAGCTCCTCGACATCGTCATCGAGACCGACAGCCGGCGCTACGTGCCGCTCGCGGTGATCGTGCTCCTGTGGGCGCTGGTCACGGCGGTCCTGGTGCAGGTGATCGTGGACGGTGGCGGCTGGCTCCTCCGCCGCCGCGCCGCGAAGCGGGTGGCCGCCGCCGACGTCGGCTCACCCGCCGGCTGACGGCGTCCTGCCCCGGCGGCCCACCACCCGACCTCGATCGGCGGGCTCGTAGCGGGGGAGCGGCGGAAGCGCCGAGGCGAGGAGCCCGTGGGCGTCGTGGATCAGCCGCGTGCCGCGTGCGGGGCCGAGCAGGAACCGGGCGACGACGAGGAGCTCGTCGATCTCGTCGCGTCGGACCGGCGCCGCCGGTTCGTGGGGTTCGGTGAGCAGCCGTGGCCCGAATGGCGAGGTTCCGTCGAGCACGTGGCGGCCGTCGACGATCTCGACCGTGCCGTGCGCGTCCTCGACCACCACGCGCCCGGCGGCTCGTGCCGCGCGCACGAGCCGATCGCGCTCGAGCGCGCGGGCGAGCGCCCCCAGCCGGTCGCGGGTGATCGCGGCTTCCTCGAAGCGCTCCGCGAGGGCCAGCTCGTGCATGCGGTCCTCGAGGGGCTGCAGCACCGCGCGGGCGTCGCCGTCGAGCGCGCGGCAGACCTGCGCAACGAGCGCGTCGTAGGCGTCGGGCGGGCACGCGCCACTGCACGGGCACGTGGCGGCGCCGAGCACCGCGGGGAGGCACGGCTCGCCGTCCAGGACCGTCGCGCGGCCGATCCGGCGGGTGCAGCGCCGCAACGGCACCGCGCTCTCGATCGCCTCGCGCGCCGTCTGCGCCGCTCGGGCGGAGCGGAACGGCCCCAGGTAGCGCGCGCCGTCGGGCCGGGCCTCCCGCACGACCGCGAGGCGCGCGAAGCGCTCGTTCAGGGTGAGCTTGAGGTATGCGTACGACCGCCACGCCTTCGCCTGGCGGTTGAAGCGGGGCTGGTGCTCGTGGATGAGGCGGATCTCACGGACCGCGGCCTCGAGCGGGTGCCGGCAGCCGACCACGTCGACGGCCTCCACCTCGCGCAGGAGCTGGGGCACCTTGCGGCGGTCGTCTCCGCTGAAGTAGCTGCGGACCCGCGCGCGGTCGTTGGTCGCCTTGCCGACGTAGTTCTCTCGGCCACCGCGGTCGCGCATGAGGTAGACGCCCGGGGTCCGGGGGAGCCGAGCGGTGAGCGCGAGCTTCCCCGACGACGGGTGCGCCCGCATGGTCGGGAGAGCGACGAGGTCATCGAGGCCGAGGACGCCCAGCGTGGCGGCGCGTTCCAGGAGCGCGTGCAGGACCTCCAGCGTGGCGTGCGCGTCGGCGAACGCGCGGTGGACCGGCTCGGTGGTCGAGCGCAGGTGGCGAGCGAGCGTCGCGAGCTGGAGGTTCGGCACCTCGTCGCGCACGAGGCGGCGGGCGAGCGCCACGGTGTCGACGCGGGTGTGGCGGAGACGGTCGTAGCCGTGGGCACCGAGCGCCGCGTCGAGGAACGCGACGTCGAACCGGACGTTGTGGCCCGCGACGACCCGGTCGGGCGCGGGCGGGCCGAGGAACTCCAGCAGATGGGGGAGGACGTCGCCGATCGTCGGCGCGGGCAGGACCATGGCCTCGGTGATGCCGGTGAGGACGGTGATCGTGGGTGGGATCGGCATGCCCGGGTTCACGAGCGTCTCGAAGGTCCCGAGGCACTCGCCGCCGCGGTACTTCACCGCGCCGACCTCGGTGATCGCGCAGGTGGCGGGTGACCCGCCCGTGGTCTCGAGGTCGACCACCACGAAGGTCACGTCGTGCAGCGGCGTGCCCAGGTCGGCGAAGGTGCGCTGGCCGCCCGGCTCGAGGTGGGGGAACCACTCGGGCATGCAGCGGAGGATACCGAACACGTGTTCGTCGGTCGTGGACCCTCGGTATGCTCCGGCGATGAGCTCGCCGAGCCTGCCCCCCGTGCGGTACCGCTGCCTGGGCTGCGGCAACCTCACGCGCTTCGACGTGGTGGCCACGCGCCGCACCCGGGCGTTCCACCACTACAGCGTGGGCGGTGACCTCGTGGTGGAGGACCAGACCGTGCTCGACGAGCACGTGGACGCGGTCGAGTGCCGGTGGTGCGGGGCTTCGGGCGACACGATCGAGGTCCTCGCCGTCGATCCCGCGGCACCGGTGGGCCCGCACCCTCCAGCCGCTGGTTGACGAGGGGTGGAGACCGTGGGTGGTGGCAGACGCCGCTCCGCCGTCCCCGACGCGTTGCTCGGGCCGCTCCTCGACGCCGCGGGCCAGGTGCTGCGGGGGCTCGA
>BTUT01000240.1:0-5375 GCA_045862935.1 Acidimicrobiia bacterium | reverse complement strand
CCGCCGACCGTGGCGGGGCCCGTGCGACTCCGCAGTGCCGCGCTGCGGGGCATCGACCATCGGGCGTCGGGCACCGCGTCGATCATCCGCCAGCCGGACGGAGCCTTCGTGGTCGGGCTCGAGGACATCGACATCGAGCCGGGCCCCGACTACCGCGTGTACATCGTGCCCGGGAGCACGGAGCGGACGAGCGACGGCGCGGTGGAGCTCGACGCGCTGCGCGGCAACCAGGGCACGCAGTTCTACGACGTGCCCCGCGGGGTCAACGTCGGCGACGGCCAGTGGACGGTGCTCATCTGGTGCAAGCGCTTCGCGGTTCCCATCGCGAACGCGGTTCCGGTGTGACCCGAGTGACTCGGACCGGCGGGACGGGACGTGAGGTCGGCCGTGGTCAACGCCGGGGGCCGGGCGCGCCGTAGAAGCCTCGGTGCACGATCCGCGCGAGCGTGTCGAGCATCACGTCGTCGTCGCCCACCACCTGGCGCGACGCCACCACGTAGCTGAAGCGCTCGATCATCGCCATCAGCGCTGCGACGGCGACGCCTTCGTGCTCCGGCGCGGCGACGGCTCGCATCCGGCTCCCGAGCTCGTCACCGATCGCGGTGAACGCCTTCACCCCCAGGCGGTCCACGTCGGGATCTCCGACCTGGCCCTCCATCCACGCGCGGATCACCGGACCGTAGCGCCGGTACACGGCGAGGAACTCGGCGAGGAACCGGCGCAGGTTGGCGAAGCCCTCCGGTCCCGAGTCGACGGGACCGATGTCCCCGGCGAGCTCACCGAGCTGCTACGCGCATTCGACGGCGAGCGCGCGCAGCAGATCCTCCTTGTTGGCGAAGTAGAGATAGAACGTGCCGTGCGATGTCCGGGCCACGCGCACGATGTCGTCCACCCTCGTCGCGTGGTAGCCCCGCGTCGAGAACACCTCGAGCCCCGCATCGAGCAGCCGCTGCATCGTGCGCTTGCCCTGGGCGCGCAGCTCGCGCGGCTGCGGCGGCGCGCCGGCCCGCGAGCCGCCGGACGCGGACTTGTACGATTCGGCCACGCGTCGCTCCCGCTGGTCCACGAATGCTGCCTGAAACCCTACGCGAAGCCGCCCGGCGCTTCGGCGACTCGGTCGCCTTCGTCGCCCCGCGAGGCTGGCCGATCACGTACCGCGAGCTCGACCGGGTCACCGACGAGGTGGCGGTGGGGCTCATGCGCCGTGGGGTGGGCGCCGGCGACGTGCTCGCGCTCGTGCTCCCTCCCGGAGTCGAGTACCTCACCGCCTACGTGGCGGCCGCCAAAGTCGGTGCGATCACCGCGGGGATCAACGACCGGCTCGCGCCCCCCGAGCGCGCGCGCATCCTCGAGCTCACCGAGCCGCGCCTCGTCCTCGCCGCACCGGGCAGCACCGACGCTCGCGCGCCCACGGTCGAGGTGACCGCGTCCGACGCCCTCGTCGAGCTGCTGTGTGCGGTGCGCAGCCCCGGCACGACACCGCCGGCGCTGCCCTCCGACGACGACCGGCCGGTGGCCATCGTGTTCACCTCGGGTACCACCGGCGCGCCGAAGGGGGCGCTGTACGCGAACCGCCAGCTCCGCTTCATCGCCGACACCGACGTCGGCGACCGCTGGGGCACGGGCGGCCGCAGCTACAACGGCACGTCGTGCGCCACCCTCGGGTTCATGAGCAAGCTCCCGGGCAACCTCCGACGCGGTGGGACCTCGTTCATGATCGAGCGCTGGTCGGCACATGCGACGCTGGACCTCGTCGCGCGCGAGCGCATGACCAACGTCGGCGGCGTGCCCACCCAGATCGCACTGATGCTGCGGGACCCCGGCTTCGACGCCTACGACCTCTCCGCGGTGACCTCGATCACGGTGGGCGGCGCCCCGATCACGCCCGAGCTCGTGGCCGAGGCGCGTGCCCGCTTCGGCGCACCGCTCGCCACCCGCTACTCGTGCACCGAGGCCGGGATCGGGCTCGGCACCGCGCTCGACGATCCCGAGGAGGATGCAGTGGTCAGCGTCGGCCGGCCCCTCCCGGGGGTCGAGCTCGCGCTGCTCGACGAGAACGACCACCCCCTGCCCCGCGGGACCCCCGGCGAGGTCGGCGCGGTGTGCCTGCGGTCCCCCGCCGCGATGACGGGCTACTGGCGGGACCCCGAAGCCACCCGGGAGGCGTTCACCCGGGACGGGTTCGTGCGCACCGGCGACCTCGGATGGCTCGACGACCGGGGGCGGCTGCGGCTCGTGGGCCGACGCAAGGAGATGTACGTCCGCGGGGGGTACAACGTCTACCCGGTCGAGGTCGAGGCCGTGCTGTCGTCGGCCCCCGCGGTGGCCGCCGTCGCCATCGGCAACCGACCCGATCCCGTGATGGGCGAGATCGGCGTCGCGTGCGTGGTGCCCCGGGATCCCGCGCGGCCACCCTCATTCGAGCAGCTGCGTGCGTTCGCGCGCGACCGCCTCGCGGCCCACAAGCTCCCTGAAGCGGTCGTCGTCCTCGACGCGCTCCCCCTCACCGCCGCCGAGAAGGTGGACCGCCACGCGCTCGCCCGCATCGTGGACCCTGACGGCTGACGTCCCCGTCAGGTCATCGCCCACGGCCCGCTAGGGTGCCGGGCCGATGGACCTCGAATTCTCCGAGGAGCAGGACGAGCTCCGCGAGGGCGTCCGCGCGACGCTCGCGGGTGAGTGCCCGATGACGCTGGTCCGGTCGGTCGCGGAGGCCGACGGACCCGCCGAGGGGATCTGGAAGCGCCTGTGGGAGCAGATGGTCGAGCTCGGTTGGCCGGCCCTCACGGTCCCGGAGTCCTGCGGGGGGCTCGGCCTCGGTGCGGTGGAGCTGGCCGTGGTCGTGGAGGAGCTCGGACGGGTGGTCTCCCCCGGCCCGTTCCTGCCCACGACCTCGCAGTTCGTCCCGGCGATCCGCGAGCTGGGCACGAGCGAGCAGCAGGCCCGTTTCCTCGGCGCCGTCGCCCAGGGCACCACCACCGGCACCCTCGCGCTGGTCGAGCCGGGGCACGGCATCCACCTCGACGGCTTCGCCACCACCGCCACCGAGACCGCCGACGGGCTCGTGCTCGACGGGGTGAAGGACGCGGTGGTCGAGGGCCACGCGGTCGACGAGATCGTGGTGGTGGCCCGGCTCTCCGGCTCCGGCGCCGACGACGCGCTCGCCGCCTGTGTGGTGCGGGCGTCCGACGCGCGCGTGGAGCCCGTCCTCGCGTTCGACGCGACCCGGGGGCTCGCACGGGTCGTGCTCGACGGCGTGCACGTGCCCGCCGACCGGGTGCTCGGCACTCCGGGAACGGTCACGGTACGGGGCGTCGAGCGGACGATCCACGAGGCGGCGACGGCCACGGCGACCGAGAGCGTCGGCACGTGCCAGACGATCTTCGACGTGACCCTCGAATACGTGAAGCAACGGGAGCAGTTCGGCGTGCCGATCGGATCGTTCCAGGCCGTGAAGCACAAGTTCGCCGACCTCGTCGTCGCCCTCGAGAAGGCGCGCGCCTCGGCGTACTTCGCGGCGCTCACGATCGCCGAGGATGACGAGCGCCGCGCGATCGCCGCGTCGGCCGCGAAGGTGGCCGCCGCCGACTGTGAGCGGATGATGAGCAAGGAGGGCATCCAGCTCCACGGTGGGATCGGCTACACGTGGGAGCACGACATGCACCTGCTCGTGCGCCGCGCGAAGTCGAGCACCCTCCTGTTCGGCAGCCCCGCCGAGCACCGCGCGCGCATCGCCTCCCTGCTCGGCGTCTGAGTCCCGGCGCCCTCGCCGATGGGCGAGGACGCGGGCTGTTCCTCGAACCTAGAAGAGGATCACCCAGAGCAGGTACCACACGACCACGAGCACGAAGCCCGTGCCGATCGCCCGCTTGTGGTTCTCGTAGATCCAGTTCGTGCCCTCCGGGCCCGTGCCGCCGATCACGCCCAGGCAATTGAGCTCGAGCACGAGCCACAAGATGACGGTGATCGCCCAGTAGATCGCGCGGTCGCTGCCCTGGGCGACGTCGAACTCGCCACCGCCGAAGAAGTGGCTGGTGCCGATCATGAACAGCAGCATGGTGAACGAGAAGATCGTGTTCTGGCGTGAGGCGAGCCCCGACTTCCGGGCGGCGGCCGCGGCGTCGGGGTTGGCCTCACCGCCCGCGAGCACGTTGCGGGCATTCGCGATGACGATCCGCTGGTTGGGCCAGATGACGAGCCACACGTTGGCGAACATCGTGATGCCGAGGAGTATCCCGGTGGAGATGCTCACGCCGGGCGCGGTCTTCCAGTAGTCACCGTCGCTCAGCAGCGACCCGGTGCCGTCGGTGCCCTTCTGCGCGCCGAGGATGAGGATCCCGAAGAGGAACGTCGCGGCTGCGGCCCAGCGGAACCACCACAGAGCACGCGACGCCAGCTTGTCGACCGCCTGGTTGCGCGCGCCGGCGTCGAGCTCGGCGAACGACGGGACCTGCACGAAGTTGAAGTAGTAGAGGAGGCCGATCCAGGTGATGCCGACGAGCACGTGCGCCCACCGGAACAGGAACTCCAGGCCGTTCGGAACCTCCCGCTTGACGATGATCAGGATGTCGGCCGCCAGAGCGTCCACGCCGCCCCCCTCCAGGTCTCGAAGACTGCGCCGGAACGTAGCACCGGCGGGCGGTGCGCGGACGGACTGCCCGGTCACCGGGTCACGGGTGGGGTGTCGGGCCGCCCATGCCGCACCGACACCGCCACTCCTCGATCCCGCCGCACCACCGGCCGGCACGCCCCCCGTCGCAGGTGATCGCCGTGCTCCGCCTGGCCGGCCTCCTCGGATTCGAGGCCGCGGCCTTGGTCGTCGCGTGGGAGCTCACCCCGACCACCGGGTCGATCGACTGGCGCGACCCCTTCGGCTGGCTGGAGCGGACCACGCCCGAAGCCGCCGTCCTCGTGGTCGGCCGCGGGGCCATCCTGGCGGTCGCGGGGTGGCTGCTCCTCACCACCCTCCTCGCGACGGTCCTCGGCATCGCCACCCGCGTCCACGTGCGGCTCCGGGGATCCTCCGCGGCGCTCACGCGAATGGCGACCGCATCCGTCCGGTTCACACCCGGTCTCGTGCGTCACGTCGTCCACGGCGCGGTCGCGGTCACGATCGTGGCCGGGAGTGCAAGCGCCCGCCCGGCACTGGCCGCGGAGGCGCGGACCCCGGTCGCGGTGGCCGGCGAGCGGCTACGGCTCGTGCCCCTCGCACCGGTCCGCGACGGCCGCTCGGCCCCTCCGAGGGACACCCCACCCTCCACGCAGCCCTCCCCCACGCCGCCCTCCACTGCGCAGCCCTCCACTGCGCAGCCCTCCCCCACGCCGCCCTCCACTGCGCAGCCCTCCCCCACGTCGCCGTCCCCCACGTCGCCCCC
>BTUT01000239.1:0-5376 GCA_045862935.1 Acidimicrobiia bacterium | reverse complement strand
GGCGAACTACGCGGCCGCCAAGTCGGGGATGCTCGGGCTCACGCGCGCGATCGCGCTCGACGGAGCCGACCACGGGATCAAGGCGAACGTGCTCGCACCCGGCGCGCTCGGTACCCGGATGCACCTCGCGCTGGTGGAGTCGGCCGGCCATCACGCCGACGCGGATGCCGATCTCGTGCAGAGCGAGCAGGCCGCCGAGCTGTTGAAGCCGGAACGGGTGAGCCCGATGGTCACCGTGCTCACCCACCCCACCTGTCCCGTCACCGGGGAGGTGCTCTGCGCGTGGGGAGGCTGGTACGGACGCTACGGGATCACCCTCAACACCGGCTGGGCGGAGCGCGTGGCGATCGCGACCGCGGAGGACGTCGTCACCCACTGGGACGAGATCGTCGACCAGGCGTCCGCGCACGACGCCGGTCTCGACGCGTTCGCGCACGGCACACGCGACGCCCAGGAGGCGATGGGCTAGCGGAGGGCGACGGGTTCGAGGAGGGCGACGGTGACGACGGGCTCCGCCGGGTTCACCCGCTACGCCGGCAGCCGCATCCCCCGCGTCGAGGACCCTCGCCTCCTGCGCGGTCGCGGCACGTTCGTCGACGACGTCGTGCGTCCGGGGATGCTCCACGCGTGCTTCGTACGCAGCCCGCTGGCCCGGGGGCGCATCGTGGGCATCGACGTCGCGGAGGCGCGGGCGCTCCCCGGCGTGCGTGCGGTCTTCGTGGCCGGGGACCTGAATCCGGGGGTGCACGAGCAGTGGCACTCACAGCTCGGTCCGTCGTCACCCGAGACGCCGCGCCCCCCGCTCGCCGAGGACGAGGTCCGCTTCGTGGGTGATCCGGTCGCGCTCGTCGTCGCCGACACCCGCGCCATCGCCGAGGACGCCTGCGAGCTCGTCGTCGTCGACTACGAGCCGCTGCCGCCCGTGGTCGACTACGTCGCCGCCGCCGACTCCGACGTGCTCGTCCACCCGACCACCACCAGCAACGTGATCCACGACGACGGGGCGCCGGCCTCGACGCTCGACGCGGTGTTCACCGGCGCCGAGCACGTGATCGAGGAGACCGTGCACCAGCAGGCCTACGCGGCGGTCCCACTCGAGACCCGCGGCCTCGTCGTCGAGCACGACGCCGGCACGGGTGAGGTCACGATGTGGGTCGCCACCCAGGCGCCCCACGAGCACCGGGCGTTCTGCGCCCGGCTGCTCGGGATCCCCGAGCACCGAGTGAGGGCCATCGCCCGCGACACCGGGGGCGGCTTCGGCCAGAAGATCCTCGTGCAGCGCGAGGAGATGTGCTGCTGGCTCGCCGCCACGAAGCTGCCCGCCGCGGTGAAGTGGATCGAGGACCGGCGGGAGAACCTGATGGCGGCGGGCTGGTCCCGCCACGAGCACGGCACGGTCCGCATGGCCTTCGACGGCCGGGGAGTGCTCCAGGGCGTCCACCTCGACTTCCTGTCGGATGCCGGCTCGTACCCCACGCCGTGGCCGGCGATGCCCGCCGCGATGGTCGGCATCGTCTTCCCGGGGCCGTACCGCGTCGGGTCGGCGGGCTACCGGCTGCGGTCGGTCTACACCAACACCGCCGGGCGCTCCGGCTACCGCGGGCCGTGGCAGTACGAGTCGCTGGCCCGCGAGGTCGTGCTCGACATCGCGGCGCGCCGGATGGGCATCGACCCCGTGGAGCTGCGCCGCCGGAACCTCCTCCGGCTCGACGAGATGCCCTACACGAACGCCAACGGCATGCCCTACGACTGCGTGACCCCGCTCGAGACGTTCGAGCACGCCGTGGCCCTGCTCGACTACGACGCCTTCCGCGCGGAGCAGGCCCGCGCTCGTGCGGAAGGCCGGTTCCTCGGCGTCGGCTTCGCCAACTTCGTCGAGCCCACCACTCCGGCCGTCGGCATCTTCGGCACCGAGGGCGCGACGATCCGCATCGAGCCCACGGGCAAGGTCAACGTGTACGTCGCCGGCGGCTCCTCGGGCAACAGCCTCGAGACGACGATCCTCCAGCTCACCGCCGACGCCCTCGGCGTGGACATCGAGGACGTGAACACCATCCAGGGCGACACCGCGCTCACCGGGTTCGGCGCGGGCACCGGTGGGAGTCGCAGCGGAGCCATGCTCGCCGGCGCGATCGGCGTGACGGCGGGCGAGCTGCGGGCCCGGATGGCCGCCATCGCCGCCCATCAGCTCGAAGCCGCGGTCGAGGACATCGAGATCGTCCACGGCCGGGCCCAGGTGCGGGGGACACCCGCCGCGAGCATCTCCGTCGCCGACATCGCGGCCCTCTCGTACTTCTCCCCCGCCTCGCTGCCGCCCGACACACCGCCCGGCCTCGAGGCGAGCGGCCGGTTCGCGCCGAGCGCCCGTTCCAACTGGGCCAACGCGACGCACGTCTGCACCTGCGAGGTCGACGTGGCCACCGGTAGGGTCGCGCTCCTGCGCTACCTCGTCGCCGAGGACTGCGGCGCGATGATCAACCCCAACGTCGTGGAGGGCCAGATCGCAGGCGGCACCGTGCAGGGCATCGGCGGCGCGCTGCTCGAGGAGACCGTCTACGACGAGGACGGCAACCCGTTGGCCACGACGTTCATGGACTACCTGCTGCCGACCGCCGCGGACGTGCCCACGATCGAGTACGGCCACCTCGAGACCCCGGGCCCGCTCCCCGGCGGGTACAAGGGTGTCGGCGAGGGGGGCGCGATCGGTGCACCCCCGGCAGTCGTGAACGCCGTGAACGACGCCCTCGCCCCCCTCGGGGTGTGCCTGACCCGTCTGCCGCTCACGCCGGCGAGCATCCACGACGCCATCACCCGTGCGGGGACACCGTGATCCGCCACGACGCGGCACCGGGCTCGGCTCCACGCGCCACCCGAGCGACCCGGCGCGCGAGCGCGACCCCGGGCACGGCGGCGTCGCGGCCGCAGCCGACGACGATCGAAGCCGTCGAGAAGGTGGCCCTCGAGCTGTTCCGCCGGCACGGGTTCGAGAGCACCCCGGTCGAGGACATCGCCGCGGCAGCCGGCATCTCGCGCCGAACCTTCTTCCGCTACTTCGGCTCGAAGAACGACGTGGTGTTCGGCGCGTTCGAGTCCCTGCTCGAGGACCTGGACCGATGGCTCGACTCCGTGCCGGACGACCGGCCGATGTTCGACGTCATCGCCGACGCGGTGATGCGGTTCAACCGCGTGCACACCGACGGGCCCGCCGCGCACCGAGAGCGGATGGAGCTCATCCTGCACACGCCCGCGTTGCGCGCCAACGCCGCGCTCCGCAACGCCGAGTGGCTCGCCGTCGTGGCGCGCTACGCCGCTCGGCGCACGGGCGGCTCCGCCGAGGATCTCGGACCGCAGCTCGTCGGTCACGTGGCGCTCGGTGCCGCGAGCGCGGCCTACGAGCAGTGGCTGCGCGACGAGTCGAGCGATCTCGACGAGCTCGTCCACCGCGCGTTCCGTGCGCTGGACGTGCACACCGATCGTGCGGCTGCGCCCCGTAGGGCCCGCCGCTCCTCGTGAGCCCGGCGCCGATCACCGCCCCGAGTCGCCACCGTGTCCGGCGAGCAGGTCGGCCGCGCTCGGAGACAGCGGTGGGGGCGTGGCCGAAGGCAGCGCCGCGAGCAGCGCGAAGGCCCGCTCCATCGACGCGGCGGTGATGACGGGCGTGTGCGCGCCCACGATGACCTCGATGTCCAGTCCGGCCAGGCGCTCGACCTCGGCAGTGAACCTGGCCTCGTCGACCATGGCGACCCAAGGACACAGCGAGAAGTGGTGGAACATCGCCATCCCCTCCTCCCACATCCGTACCGGGATCTGGTCGACCCGGTCGACCGGCTCTGCCGGCATCGGCGCGCAGAACGCGTCGGCGGCGTGGTAGACGCGCGTCTCGAGGTCGAGCAAGCCGCGCGTGTACGCGCTGTCGTACACCGGGGGGCGCACCGCTCGCAGCCGCCGATCGCCCACATCGAGCGTCTCACCGTCGTCCAACGCGCGCACGCGCGCTCGCGGGATGCCGAACGCCGCGCACGCGCGTCCCATCGCGGCCCAGCTCATGACGACGGTCGCGTTCGGGCACCGTTCGATCGCCTCGACGAGGTTGCCGGCGTGATCGTCGTCGTCGTGGGTCAGGTAGATCCAGCGAACGTCGTGCGGCTCGACGAGCGAGAACACGTCGTCGAACCACTCGACGCGGTTGGTGACCATGCCGGTGTCGACCACGACGGGCTCAGCCGCACGGATGACGAGCGAGTTGTGACTCGTCGACAGCGCGCTGCCCAGCGAGGCCTGCACGGCCCGGATCAGGAAGGTCTCGGGAGCGACCTCGAGCGGCTCCTGGCGGGGCGACGCGGCCACGGTGCACTGTATCGTGCCCCGTGACACTCAGTGTCACAGGGGAGTACTGTCGCCGCCGTGAGGGAGCCGGAGACGCTCACGGGCCCACCGCTCGCCGAAGCGCCGGGCATCGGTGCCCTCACCCTCGGCGGTCTCCTCGCGCAGCGGTGCGCGACGTTCCCCGAGCACGAGGCACTCGTCTTCGACGACCCGCTCCTCGGCGGTGCCACCGTCCGCTGGACCTACCGCGACCTGCACCACCAGGCCCGGCGGGTCGCCAAGGCGCTGCTGGCCAGCGGTGCCGGCCAGGGAGCCCGGGTCGGCGTGCTGATGGGGAACCGGCCCGAGGCCGTGGCCGCGCTGTTCGGCGCGGCGCTCACCGGGGCCGTCGCCGTGCTCCTGTCGACGTTCTCGCCGGAGCCGGAGCTCGCCTACCTGTGCGCGCACGCCGACCTCGGCGTGCTCCTCCTCCAGACCACGATGGGTCGGCACCGCTTCGCCGCCGACGTCGCCGCCCTGTGCCCGGCGGCCGCGGGCGAGCCACCGATCTCCGATCCCGCCTTCCCGCACCTGCGCCACGTCGCCGTCGTGGGTCCGGCGCGCGACGCGTGCGGCCTCGGGTCGTGGGACTCGTTCCTGCAACGCGGCGACGCGATCGACGACGCGCTGGTCGATGCCGTCTCCGCGCAGGTGCACCCGTCGGACCCCGGTGTCGTCGTCTACAGCTCCGGCACCACCGACCGCCCCAAGGGCGTGCTGCTCAGCCATCGGGCGGTCGCGTTGCAGTGGTGGACGCAGGCCCGTCTGTTCGGGCGCGACGAGTCGACCCGCGTGTGGTGCGCGCTCCCGATCTTCTGGACTGCCGGTCTCAGCGCGGCGATGGGAGCCACGCTGGCCGCGGGCGGGACGTGGGTGACCCAGGAGCGCTTCGACCCCGGCCACGCGCTGCACCAGATGGCGCGGGAGCGCGTCGTCGAACCCCACGTCTTCGCGCACCAGGCGCGCGCGCTCGAGCAGCACCCCGACTGGGCGTCGACCGATCTCTCCTCG
>BTUT01000238.1:0-5378 GCA_045862935.1 Acidimicrobiia bacterium | reverse complement strand
ATGCTCCCCGCGCTCACCGACATCGCGTCCGGCAGGAGACCCATGACCGCGAGCGCGAGCGCGGTCTTCCCGGCGCCCGACTCGCCGACAAGGGCGACGGTCTCGCCCCGGTCGACGTGCAGGCTCACCCCGTCGAGCACCGCGGCCCGCCGACCCCCGACGTCCAGTGCGACCGACAGACCGTTCACGTCCAGGACGCGATCCGGCATCACCGTCGCCGTCTCCGTCGCCTCAGTCACGCGAGTACGGATCCATCGCGTCGCGCAGCCCGTCGCCCACGAAGTTCACCGCGAGCACGAGAAGGAAGAGCACCAACCCCGGGTACACGATCAGGTACGCGAGGTCGGTGCCGACCGTGCCCTCCGCATCGGCGATCATCTGTCCGAGCGAGATGGCGGGTGCCTGGATCCCGGCGCCGAGGAACGACAGGACCGCCTCGTTGAGGACGGCGATACCCACGGCGAGCGTCGCGAACACGACGATCGGTCCGACGCAGTTGGGGAGGAGATGGGTGAAGACGATGCGAGTGCCCGACGCGCCCGCGGCGCGCGCCGCCTCGACGTAGTCGCGTTCGCGCAACGACAGGAACTCGCCCCGCACGATGCGAGCCATGGGCATCCACCCGAGCGCGGCGAGGAGCAGGATCATCCCCGGGACCTCGGTTGCGGGCGGGAGGTCGAACAGCCCGAAGAACGACGGGTCGGGGTTGTTGGCCACCACGAGGAGCACCACGAGGGCAGGTACGACGAGGAAGAGATCGGTGAAGCGCATGAGCACCGCGTCGACCCACCCGCCGCGCCATCCCGCCCACGCACCGACCGCGACGCCGAACAGCACCGACAGGGCGGCGACCCCGAGTCCGACGACGATCGAGACGCGCAGGCCGTAGAGCACCCGGCTCAGCTGGTCGCGGCCGAGCTTGTCGGTGCCGAGGGGATGCGCCCAGGACGGCCCCTCCCGGGCACCCGCGAGCACCTCCCGGGTGAGCGGCGGCGTCGGGTCCTCCGGAGCGAGGACGGGTGCGAGCGCTCCCGCCGCGAAGAGGATCGCGAGGGCGACCGCGCCGGCCACCGCCAGCGGTCGGTGGACGACCCGTCGAGCCACCGACCTCGGGGCCGGGGCCGCGCCGGGGTGTCGCGCCGAGCGGTCGGCCGCGCGGACCTCGCGGTCGAGGAGCGCAGCGGTCCCGGTCGCGGGGGCTTCCCCGAGGCCCGCGCGCCGGACCGGACCTCCCGGAGAGGAAGCGGTGCTCACGGCGTCACTTGTTGGACCAGGCGCACCCGCGGGTCCAAGGCCGCGTACAGCACGTCGGCGAGCAGGTTCGCAAGGACCACCCCAACGCCCACCACCAGCATCCACGGGATCAGCACCGCGGTGTCGCCGTCGCGCAGCGCGTCCAGCAGCAGCGTTCCCATCCCCGGCCGCGAGAACACGCGCTCGGTCACGACGACACCCCCCACGAGCGCTCCGACGTCGATCGCCACGACGGACACGAGCGCCGTCGCCGACCCACGCAGTCCGTGCTTCCAGACGACCTGCCGCTCGGTGAGGCCCTTCGCGCGCGCGGTGCGGATGTGGTCGCCGTGGAGCTCCTCGGTGAGTGCGGCCCGCTGGAAGCGGCTCCACCCCGCGATGAGCTGCACCGAGAGCACCAGCACCGGGAGCGCGAGCTCGCGGATCCCGTCCACGACACCCGACTCGACCGGGTTGGGAATCGAGTAGAAGAGCGGTTCGTCGAGGCCGAACCGGCGCTGGACCTCGTAGGTGAACAGATCGATCACCATGAGCCCGAGCCAGAAGGTCGGAACCGCGATCCCCGCGAAGGCCATGACGGTGAAGGCGTGGTCACGCAGCGAACCCGGGTGGCGGGCCGAGGTGACGCCGATGGCCACCGCGGCGAAGAGCGAGACGACGACGGCTGCGGCGACGAGCGGGAGGGTCTCGGCGAGCGCGTCGGAGATGAGGGCTCGGACCGAGCGGTCGGAGCGCAGGCTCGTGCCCCAGTCGCCGGTCACGAAGTCCCCCATCACGTCCACGTACTGCGCGGGCAACGACCGATCGAGCCCGAGCTCCGCCTCCACCCTCGCGACGCAGCCGCGGTCGTGCGACACCCCGCAGCGCACGCGGGCCGGGTCGGCGCCGAACTGCCGGACCAGCACGAAGATGAGGAGCGACGCCAACAGCAGCACCGGGATCGACGCGAGGGCCCGGCGCACGACGAACTTCCACATGGACGGGCAGAGTCTCCCACCCGGCGGGCTGCTGGCGAGGGACGCTCAGTCCGTCTGTGCGTCCCTCACCCCCTGTCGAGCGGGGGCGGGGGACGCGTCACGGGCTACTTCAGGTACCACTGCTCGAGGTTCCAGAACGGGCCCTCGACGGTGTTGTCCTCGAGCGGGCCGCCGATGCGTGCGGCGTCGTAGACGAAGACGGTCGGCAGCTGGTACAGCGGGATCGAAACCGCCTCGTCGGCCAGCGCGGCCTGACCCTGGCGGACGCTGCTCACCCGGCGGTTCACGTCGAGCTCGCGGTCGGCCGCCTCCCAGGGCGTGTCGATCGCCGGGCTCACGAGACGCGTGTAGTTCTGGCCCACGAACCCGTTGTCCTTCGACGGGATGTTCTCCGAGCAGAACACCACGCACAGACCGGGGTCCGGCGTGCCCACCTGCGCGTAGAGGCCGATGGAGAACCGGCCGCGGGGGATCATCTTGCCGAACAGCAGATCCGCGCTCGCGTTCTTGATCTGGAGGTCGAAGCCCGCCTGCTGGAGCTGGCTCTGCCACAGCTGCTGGGTGAGCTCGCGGCTCTCGTTGCCGGACGTGGTGGCCACCTGCAACGTGGCTCTGCGCCCGTCCTTCGCCCAGATCCCGTCCGAGTCCTTGGCCCACCCGTCGGCCTTCATGAGGTCGTCGACCCGGGCCAGGTTGCGCGCGTAGCGGTTGAAGGCGGGCGCGTAGTACTGACCGAAGGTGGGCACGATGAAGCTCTGCAGCACGCGGCCCTCACGCACCGCCGGCTTCACGATCTGGTCCACGATCGCCTGACGGTCGGTGGCGTAGAGCAACGACTGGCGCACGGCGCGCGAGCCGAGCGGGAACTGCTCGGAGTTGAGCCAGAAGCCCTCGTACTGGTTCCCGAAGCTCACCTGGTAGCTCAGACCGGCATCGTCGAACTCGTCGAGCATGCCGGTCTGGGGCTGCGGGTAGGCCGCGAGCACCTGGCCCGTGACGAGCGCCTTCGTCTCGGCCGCGCTGTCGGGAACGAACTGGAAGACCACCTTGGCGATCCGCGGCTGGGTGCCCCAGTACCTCGGGTTGGGCACGAGCGTGAGCGACTTGCCCTTGTCCCAGCCGTTCGCTCCGCCCTCGAGCATCCACGGTCCCCCGGAGAACGCGTAGCCGTCCTTCATGGCGCGGTGACGGCTCTTGCCTTCGAGGAGGTGGCTCGGCAACAGGAAGTAGAAGCCTCCGAAGAGGTCCTTCCAGGCGGCGAAGGGCTCACTGAAGGTGACGATCGCGGTCTTCGGGTCCGTGGTGTCGATGTCGGTGATGGCGCTGTAGCCGGTCGTGTCCCAGATGTCCTTGCCCGTGGTCACCTGCTTCCAGAGGTAGCGGAAGTCCGCGGAGGTGATCGGCTCGCCGTCGCTCCAGACGGCGGCGGGATTGATGCGGTACGTGACCTTCACCGGCGGGCCGGCCTCGACGGTCGGCTCACCCGCCAGGACGGGCCCCGGGACGTAGGCGCCGTCCGGCGTCACGCGGAACGCCTGCGGCAGCGTCTGGATGCCGAGCGCCCAGTTGCCCCACGAGAGGCCGCCGCAGCTGGCGATCCAGTCCGCGCAGAACAGCTCCTCCTCGGCCGCGAGCCGCACGACACCGGTCGCCGCGGCCGACCCCTGGTCGCGGACCCCCGCCGGCGCATCGGCCCGCCCGGTGCGTCCGACCGCGGTGCGCTCGCCCGATCGCGTGGCCGCGGAAGCCCCTCCCGCCACCACGGTCGCCGCTGCGACCACCATCGCCAGGCCCATCGCCGCCCGGCGGCTGCCCTGCCTGATCCTCACGCCAGCCTCCCGGAAGCAGGCATCCGACGCACCCACGCGTGCCGCCCGTAGGTGTACCAGACCCCTTCGGGCAAGTGTCGGCATGTCGATGGGGGCCCTTGAGGGCGAACCGCCGACCGATCCGGACCGGATCGCGACTGGGTCAGGGAGCGACGCGCAGCGCCAGGATCACGGTCGAGAAGATGAAGATCACCGCCACGATGATCGTGAGGCGATCGAGGTTGCGCTCCACGACGGTGGAGCCGGCCATCGACCCGCCGAGCTGGCCGCCACCGAACATGTCGGACAAACCGCCCCCTCGCCCGGAGTGCAGGAGCACGAGGAAGATCAACGCGAAGGCCGCGGCGACGTCGATGACGATGAGGATGGCGTCGATCACGGGGCCCGATCCTAGTCCCCCGGCACCTCCAGGGCGCACCGCCGGAGCTGCTCGGCGCCGTCCAGCAGGGCCCGGGTCGCGTGGTAGCCGGCCTTCCAGTCGCTGCCCTTCGGACCGTGACCGCGCAGGCCCTCGTCGACGTGCTCGTACCACTCCCCGACCGTGTGATCGGCCACGCGCTCCCGGATGAACGCCCAGATCCGGCGGAGACGATCGACGTAGTAGGGCTCGCCGGTGAGCCGGAGCATCCACGTGTAGGCCAGCAATGCCTCGGCCTGGGCCCAAGCGAGGTAGCTGCGCTCGACGACCCCGCTGCGCGGTCGCCCCTCGCGCCAGATGCCGCCGTGAACCGGATCCACGCCGTGGGTCTCGACCTCGTCCACGAGCGCCCGGACGGCTGGGGGAACCGGCTCGGCACTCGGGATCAGCGACGGTCCGATCACGTCGCGTGCGTCGAGGAGCATCCACGCGAGCTCCACGAGGTGGCCGTAGCGGACGCCTCGATCGCGCACCCGGGGGTGCCAGTCGCGCGACCAGGAGTCGGTCATCGGCGTCCCCCGGCGCCGGCGTGCCCGCCGCACGAGCACGTCCACGAGCTCGCGGACTCGGGCCTCGGCGCGGTCGTCGAGACCCGCTCGGTGCACGGCGGTCATCGCCTCGAGCAGGTGGAGGTGCGTGTTGACCAGCTTGTCGTCGGGGTCGTGCCGGTCGATGGGGGAACGCTCCCGTGACGGCGACCAGTCCGGGGCGAGCACCTCGCGGTACCCCCCGTGATCGGGGTCGCGCAGGTGGTCGTCGAGCGCGTCGAGCGCGTCGGTGGCCAGGTGGGCGGCGCCCGGGGGCCCGCCGGCCCGCACCAGCTCGGTGAGCCCGTAGACGGCGAAGGCGTGCCCGTAGGCCACCTTGCGGGGGTCGTCGAGCCTCCACCGGAAGCCTCCG
>BTUT01000237.1:0-5380 GCA_045862935.1 Acidimicrobiia bacterium | reverse complement strand
CCGATCCCGAGGCACGTGAGCGCACCTACACGATCATCTCGGTCGACGATCACCTCGTGGAGCCCCGAGACCTCTTCGGGGGACGGATGCCGGCGCACCTCGCCGAGGCCGCGCCGAAGGTCATCACCAACGAGCGCGACCAGGAGCTGTGGCTCTACGAGGACAAGCTCTACCCGCAGATCGGGCTCAACGCGATCTCTGGTCGGCCGAAGGACCAGTGGAACACGGAGCCGGCGCGCTTCGACGAGATGCGCCGTGGCTGCTGGGACATCGAGGCGCGCGTCTTCGACATGGACCTCGACGGCGTCTACGCCTCGTTGTGCTTCCCGTCGCTCATCGCCGGGTTCGCGGGCACGATCTTCTCCGAGAGCAAGGACCAGGAGCTGGGCCTCGCCTGCGTGCGGGCCTGGAACGACTGGCACCTCGAGGCCTGGGCCGGCCCCCACCCGGACCGGATCATCCCGCTGCAGCTCCCCTGGCTGTCCGACCCGCAGATCGCGGCGGACGAGATCTACCGGAACGCCGCGCGCGGCTTCAAGGCCGTGAGCATGGCCGAGAACCCGGTGGACCTGCGGCTCCCGTCGATGCACACCGACCACTGGGACCCGTTCCTGCGGGCGTGCGAGGAGACCGGCACGGCGATCTGCCTGCACAACGGATCCTCGCGGTGGTCGGCCGGCCGGTCGCCGGGGGCCCCGCTCGAGCTCTACAGCACGCTGTTCACCGCGAACCCGCTCGCCACCGCCGCGGACTGGCTCTGGGCACACGTGCCGGTGAAGTTCCCCGACCTGGCCCTCGTGTTCTCCGAGGGAGGGCTGGCCTGGGCGATCACGCTCATGGACCGGTTGGAGTGGGTGATGGGCCACTCGGGCTCGGGCTACGACACCTGGCGCGATCCCGACCTCTCGCCGATGGACGTGATGCGGCGGAACTTCTGGTTCTGCACCATCGACATCCCACCCACGCTCGCGCTGCGCGAGCGCCTCGGGGTCGACCACATCATGCTCGAGAGCGACTACCCGCACGCCGACTCGACGTGGCCCGACACGCAGGCCAACGCGCGGCGGGGTCTCGCGGACCTCTCACCGGACGAGGTGCGCAAGGTCACGTGGGAGAACGCGTCGCGGCTGTTCCGCCACCCGGTACCGGAGGCGCTGCAGATCCCCTGATCAACCCCCTGTTTGGACGGAAGGTGGTGCTAGAGCGCCGGAGGACGTCCAAACGGGGGTTTGGGGGTGTACGCGGGGTTCTCCTTCGCGTAGTCGTCCATCGCCTTGGCGACGGCGCGTCGGGCCTGGCCGTCCCAGTCCTGGTCGTCGCCCATGGTCCACTCGTAGGAGCGGGTGGGTGCCGCGAGCTGGCCGGTGAAGTGGGGCATCACCTGCTCGGCGAAGATCTCGAACGAGCGGCGCGTGTCCTCGGGGCTCGCCCAGTACCCACCGTTGAGCAGATACGTGCCGAAGCCGCCCGACTGCTCGACGAGGCGCTCGATCTGGTCGACGGCCCGGTCGGCCGTGCCGATCACCACCGCCCCGCTCGCGTTCGCGGCGTCGATGCGCTCGTCGAGGCTCATCCGCGGTGGCCTCGGGACCGGCAGGACGTGGGAGAGGTAGTCGGAGATCTGCTCGTAGCCGTAGCGCAGGGCGCGTCGGGCCTCGGCCTCGGTGTCGGCGAGGAGCATCGGCCCGAGGAGCCGCCACTGGGAGCGCGTCACGGTGGTGCCGTGCTTGGCCGCCTCGGTCTGGGCCACCTCCCAGTGCGACGCGAGCCGCTCGAAGCCCTCGGGGGACGTGGCGCTGATCGAGAGGAGGCCGATCCCGTGCTTGCCCGCGAGCTTCGGCCCGGCCGGGGAGAAGGAGCCGGCGACCGCCATCTCGAGGTGGGGATGGCTGTAGGGACGGAGCTGGAGCACGGCGTCGCGCAGCGTGAACCAGTCGGTCTCGACGGTGACCGGCTCGGTCGTGCGCTGCAGGGCCATGATGACGTCGAGGCTCTCCTCCATCATGCGACGCTGCTCGTTCGGGTCGATGCCGAGCACGTGGGCGTCGAAGGGCAGCTGACCGGGACCGCACCCGAACATCACCCGGCCGCGGGTCAGGTGGTCGAGCATCACCATTCGGTCGAGGAGGATGAACGGATGGTGATAGGGCAGCGAGCTCACCCCGGTGCCGAGCCGGAGGTGGCGGGTCCGCTCGGCCGCGGCGGCGAGGAACACCTCCGGTGACGCGATGAGCTCCAGCCCGCCCGAGTGGTGCTCACCCACCCACAGCTCGTCGTACCCGAGCCGGTCGAGGTGCTCGGCGAGGGCGAGATCGTGGTGCAGCGCGAGCGTCGGGTTGTGCGGGAGGGGGTGGAAGGGCGCCAGGAAGACGCCGAACCGCATCGGCGCACGCGGGGTCACGACCGTGACGGTAACCCACCCACGAGCTGGACGAGCCGGTCGATCAGGTGGTCGACGTCCGCGAGGCCGCGCAGCACGTCGTTGAGATGCGTGCACGTCGTCGTGCCCTTGAAGGTGGCGCGCACCCAGGGACGGAGCTCGGCGAGGGGCCGACCGACGACGCGGCTCGCGCTGGCGAGCGCCTGGGGGCATTCCTGCCAGGGCAGCACGTCGGCCCGGGCCTCGATGGCGAGGACGGTTCGGGTGCTCGCTGCGCCGGTCGCGCCGACGAGGGCGGTGACGGAGTACTCGTGGACGATCGTCTCGCGCCCGTCGGCGTCCACGTGCGTGTCGCGGAAGAACACGTCCACGGGTACGGGTTCTCCGGGCGAGACGGGGTGCGCGACGTCGATCCGGCGCATGCGGCGCATCCCGAGCGGCGCGAGCGGAGTGATCGGGTGCCAGGCGAGGGGGTCGTCGTCCCGCGTGTACGGCGGCGCTTCGGGGCCGAGCGGCGTGGGGTTGACGCCGTGCTCCCGGATGAGGCGCATCATCGATCCGTCCACGGCCCAGCCGGCGCAGAGGTCGCCCCGGGCGTCGAGGTACTCGTCGTGGATCACGGTGCCGATGATCCCGGCGTGCAGCATCGAGTAGCCCGACACCAGGGTGGCGCCGGGCAGGTCGTCGAGGAGCAGGGAGAGGGGCGAACCCGTCCCCGCCATCCCGGGTACGGCGGCGTCGACCCGGGCGCGGAAGCCGGGGCCCACCACCGCGCCGATCAGCGGCGCCAGCGCGGGCACGTCCGGGGTCGTGCGCAGGTCGACGAGGTGGTGGCGGGGTCCGTCGAGGTGCGCGGCGACGCTCGCCTCACCGACCACCATCGCCGGTCCGACGGCGGGTGTCCACAGGTCGCGCGCGCGTGCGTCGATGACCGGTGGGCCGAGCATGCCCTCGGGTCGGTTCGTGTCGATCGTGGTGGTGCGTCGGATGGACCGGAGGGCACGCGGGATCGCGGGCGCCACCGGGTCCTTCGGTCCCCCCACGGTCGGGTCGTGCAGCATCATCGGCTGCACCCTACGAGTTCACGCCGCGCGTGCCCCAAGAGCATGGATCACGGGGCGGCGCCCGGGGCGGTGGTCACCATGATCGGGATCCCGTTCACGGCGGCGTTGCCCGAGCGTGGATCGACGAAGCGGCTCGGTGCGAGCAGGTGCCAGCTCACGACCCCACGAGCCGGACCGGGAGCCTGCTGAAGCCGCGGTGCGCGAGCGATGGCTCCCGCACGGCCTCTCCCGCGAGTTCGATTCGTGAGCACCGGTCCGCCAGCGTGTCGAGGGTGACCGCGGCCTCCAACCGCGCGAGCGCCGCGCCGAGGCAGTAGTGGATGCCGTGGCCGAAGGCGAGATGGGGCTCCTCGCGGTGCGCCGCGTCGCGGTTCGCGGCACCCAGGCCGATCGTGACGAAGTGGCCCGCCGGGATGACCGTGCCGCCGAGGTCCACGTCGGTGGTCGTTCGGCGGATCGGGGTCTGCACGGGGCTGTCGAGGCGGAGGCTCTCCTCGATGAGCGGAGCCGCGAGCGCTCGATCGGCGCGCAGCTCGGCGAACCGATCGGGGTCGGTCGCGAGCGCCGCCACGAGGTTGGCGAGCAGACGGGTCGTCGTGAGGTTGCCGGCGGAGAGCAGCACCGCGCACACCCCGGCGACCTCGTCGAGCGTGAGTCGCTCGCCGTCGACCTCGGCGGTCGCGAGCGCGGAGACCAGATCGTCGCCGGGTGCGGCGCGCCGCCTTGCCGCCAGCCGCGCCATGTAGTCGTCGAGCGCTCGGCATCCGGCCACTGCGGCCTCGAGCTCGGGCGTGGCTCCCCCACGGAAGTGGTACGTGACATGGGCGCGATCGTTCGACCACTGCTTGAAGCGCGCGCCGTCGGTGGCCGGGATGTCGAGCAGCCGGGCGATCACCGAGACCGGCAGCGGATCCGCGTACGCGGTGACGAAGTCGACGGTGTCAGTGGGGAGCGCGTCGAGGTATCCGTTTGCCAGGTCGCGGATCCAGGGTTCGGCGGCGGCGACGCGGCTCGGCGTGAAGGCCGCGACGACCAGACGCCGGAGGTGCGTGTGACGCGGTGGGTCGTCGAACACGAGCGGCGAGTCGCGGAACACGGGGTTGTCGGAGTCGCGCACGTTCGACGAGAAGCGCGCGGGATCGGCGAGCGCGGTGCGCACGTGGTCGTACGACACGAGGAGCCACGAGCGGCTCCCGGTGCGCACCGGGGAGAGCGGTCGGAGCTCGTCGTAGACGGCGAACGGGTCGCCGCCGGCCGCGGCCGCGTGGAGCTGCGCGGCGACGTCGCGCACGGCGTCCTCGGCCACGGGCGTGGTCAGTGGCCGGGACGCTGGTCGGGGGGCACGAGCACACAGTGGGTGCCCGAGTAGATCGTGGGCATGCACTTGTTGCAGTGGACGCAGAGCGCCTCGGCGGCGTCGCCGCCCTGCCAGCGCCGCAACAGGTCGGGCTCCCGCAGCAAGGCGCGTCCCATGGCGACGAATTCGAAGCCGAGCGCGAGCGCGTGGTGCACGGTATCGATCCGGTTGACCCCGCCGAGGAGCACGAGAGGCATCGACAGGGCGTCGCGGAACTGGCGGGCGTAGGGGAGGAAGTACGCCTCTTCGAACGGGTACGAGGGCAGGAACTTCTTCCCCATCACCTTGAAGCCCGTCTTCAGCGGCTGAGGGAACACCGCGGCCATCTCGGCGATCGGCGCGTCGCCCCGGAACAGGAACATGGGGTTCCGCAGCGAGCCGCCGCCGGTGAGCTCGAGCGCGTCGAGGGTGCCGTCGGACTCGAGGAGACGTGCGACGGCGAGGCTCTCGTCGAGCCAGATGCCACCGGGGAACCCGTCGTCCATGTTGAGCTTGGCGATCACGGCCATCGTGGGACCCACGGCCTCGCGCACCGCCTCGGTGACCATCCGGGGGAACGCCGCCCGGTTCTCGACCGAC
>BTUT01000236.1:0-5413 GCA_045862935.1 Acidimicrobiia bacterium | reverse complement strand
GGGTCTACGAGGTGTGGAGCGAGGTGGTCGGCCTGCGCGAGGGCGACCGGTACCTCATCGTGAACCCGTTCTTCCACACCTTCGGCTACAAGGCCGGTTGGCTCTCCTGCATGCTGCGCGGGGCCACGATCCTGCCGATGCCGGTCTTCGACATCCCCGCCGTGCTGGAGAAGGCCCAGGCCGAGCGGGTCACGGTGCTGCCCGGTCCGCCCACGCTGCTCTCGGGGATCCTCGAGTTCCCCGATCGGGACGCATACGACCTGTCGTCGCTGCGACTCACCGTGACCGGCGCCGCGGTCGTCCCGGTCGAGCTCATCAAGCGGCTGCGCAGCGAGATGCGCTTCGAGGCGATCATCACCGGCTACGGGCTCACCGAGACGACGGGCACCGTGTCGATGTGCCGCTTCGACGACGACCCGGAGACCATCGCCAACTTCTCCGGCCGTGCGATCCCCGACACCGAGCTGCGCATCGTCGACGACCAGGGCAACGAGGTCCCGCGCGGCGAGTCGGGTGAGATCGTCACCCGCGGCTACCACCTCATGAAGGGGTACTTCGACGAGCCGGCCGAGACCGCGCGCACGATCGACGCCGACGGGTGGCTGCACACCGGCGACATCGGGGTCATGGACGAGCGCGGCTACATCCGGGTCACCGACCGGCTCAAGGACATGTACATCGTCGGCGGGTTCAACGCGTACCCGGCCGAGATCGAGGACCTGCTCATGGCCAACGAGCGGATCTCCCAGGTCGCGGTGGTGGGCGTGCCCGACGAGCGGATGGGCGAGGTGGGCATGGCGTTCGTGGTGCCCCGCTCCGGAGCCACGATCGAGCCCGACGAGGTCATCGCCTGGGCGCGTGAGCACATGGCCAACTACAAGGTGCCGCGCTACGTCGAGGTGTGTCGTGACCTGCCTGTCAACGCGAACGGCAAGGTCGTGAAGTACGAGCTGCGCGAGCGGGGGAAGCAGCAGGTGGGCGGGGCCCCTCGATGAGCGCGGTCGACCTGCTCGTCCGCGGCGGCACCGTCGTCGACGGGACCGGCGCGCCGGGTCGGCAGGCCGACGTCGCCGTGCGCGACGGTCGGATCGTCGCGGTGGGCGAGGTCACCGACGACGCAGGGATCGAGGTCGACGCCGGCGGTCTCGTGGTGTGCCCCGGGTTCGTCGACCCTCACACGCACTACGACGCGCAGCTGTTCTGGGATCCGGCCGCGTCCTCGTCGAGTCTCCACGGGGTGACCACCGCCATCGCCGGCAACTGCGGCTTCACGCTCGCCCCGCTGCACGCACGCGACGCCGACTACACGCGCCGCATGATGGCGAAGGTCGAGGGCATGCCGCTCGCCGCGCTCGAGGACGGCGTGCCGTGGGGCTGGTCGACGTTCGGTGAGTACCTCGACGCGCTCACCGGTCGCATCGCGGTCAACGCCGGGTTCCTCGTCGGGCACTGCGCGCTCCGGCGCCACGTGATGGGGGAGCGGTCGATCGGGAACGAGGCCACGGCCGACGACGTCGCCGCGATGGTCGCGCTGCTCGACGACGGGATCGCGGCCGGTGGCCTGGGCTTCTCCACCACGCTGGCCTTCACGCACTCCGACGGCGACGGCCAGCCGGTGGCCTCGCGCTGGGCGTCGCGCGACGAGGTGCTCGCGCTCTGCGCCGCGGTGCGCGGCCACGAGGGCACCACGCTCGAGTTCGTGACCGACGGCGCGATGCGAGGGTTCACCGACGACGAGGTGGACCTCATGGCCGCCATGTCGCTCGCGGGTCGCCGCCCGCTGAACTGGAACGTGCTCACGGTCGATGCGAAGGAGCCCGAGCGCTACCGCGCGCAGCTCGCGGCCTGCGAGCACGCGGCCTCGCTCGGCGGCAAGGCCGTCGCGCTCACGATGCCGGTCCTCGTCGAGATGAACATGAGCTTCGGCACGTACTGCGCGCTGTTCATGCTGCCCGACTGGGCGCCGGTCATGAGCCTGCCGATCCCCGAGCGGACGGCGAAGCTGCGCGACCCCGTGGTGCGGGCGCACCTGAAGGAGCGGGCACGCGCGCCCGAGGCGGGGGTGTTCCTCCGGCTCACGGAGTGGGACCGCTACCAGATCGGCGACACCTACTCGGCCGCGAACGAGGGGCTCAAGGGCACGATCGTCGGTGACCTGGCACGCGCGCGGGGGCAGGATCCGTTCGACACGCTGCTCGACGTGGTCGTCGCCGACGACCTGCGCACGGTGCTGTGGCCGCTCCCCACCGACGACGACCCCGAGAGCTGGCGCATGCGCGCGGCGGCCTGGGACCACCCGGACGTGATCATCGGCGGGAGCGACGCCGGAGCCCACCTCGACCGCATGTGCGGCGCGCCGTACACCACCGGGTTCCTCGCCGACTGCCTCCGCGGTCGCCGTCTCGTGTCGATGGAGCGTGCCGTGGAGCTCATGACCCGCGCGCCGGCCGCACTGTTCGGCCTGCGCGACCGCGGCCTCGTCGCTCCGGGCATGCGTGCCGACCTCGTGTGCTTCGACCCGGTCACCGTCGCCACCGGCGAGGTCTCCCTGGTGGACGACCTGCCCGGCGGCACCGAGCGGCTCTTCGCGCCGGCGGTCGGCGTGCCCCACGTCCTGGTGAACGGCGTCCCGATCGTGCGCGACGGCGCGCTCGGCGAGGCTCGGCCGGGTGCGGTGCTGCGCGCCGGCCGCGACACCACGACCGTGCCGGTCCCGGCCGGCCCCTGACCGGAGTGGGGTGCGGACCTGCCCACTACGCTCGCCCTGACGACCCGTCAGATCCCGGGTCCCGCTGCAGGAGGGAGTGCCCCGAGCCATGGCGACGGTGACCACGCGGAACTACATCGGCGGCTCGTGGGTCGCGGGGTCGGCGGGCACGTACGGCATCGTCAACCCGGCGACCGAGGAGATCGTCGGCGAGGCGCCCGAGGCATCGACGCTCGACGTCGACGCCGCGGCCCAGGCCGCCCGCGACGCGTTGCCTGCGTGGAAGCGCACGCCACCCGAGGACCGGGCCAACCTGCTCCAGGCCCTGGCCGGCGCCGTGAGCGATCGGGCCGACGAGCTCCTGGGGCTCATCATGGCCGAGACCGGCGCGACGCTCGCGGTCGGCAGCGCGCTGCAGGTGCCCCAGGCCATCAGCCGGTTCGAGACGTACGCACGGATGGCCGTGGCCGACCACTCGATCCCGCTGGCCCCCCAGGTCGCGTCCCCCACGCCGCTCGCGCCGGGGGGGCTCGTCGGGGCGGTGGTGAAGCGCCACCCGGTCGGCGTGGTCGCCTGCATCTCGCCCTACAACTTCCCGCTCGTGAACATGGCCGGCAAGATCGGTCCCGCGCTGGCCTCGGGCAACACCGTCGTGATGAAGCCGGCACCCCAGGACCCGCTGGCCATCGTCGAGCTCGCTCGGATGTGCGACGAGGTGGGGTTCCCGCCCGGCGTCGTGAACTGCGTGGTGGGGTCGAAGCCCGAGGTGGGCCGAGCCCTCACCGAGTCCACGAACGTCGACATGGTGAGCTTCACCGGGTCGACGAACGTGGGCGTGGCGATCTACGAGGCGGGCGCGCCGACCATGAAGCGCCTGCTCCTCGAGCTCGGGGGCAAGGGCGCGTGCGTCGTGCTCGACGATGCCGACGTCGCGAAGGCCGTCGCGGCGCTCGTGTCGGTGTGGGGCTTCCACTCGGGACAGATCTGCACCGCGCCCACTCGTGCGATCGTGCACCGGTCGAAGTACGACGCGCTGGTGGCGGGCCTGGAGGGTGCCGCGGCCACGCTCGAGGTCGGGCCGCCGGAGTCACCCGCCACCGTCGTCGGTCCGGTGATCTCGGGTCCGCACCGCGACCGCGTCGAGTCGTACATCCAGTCGGGCGTGGACGAAGGCGGTGAGCTCGTCGTCGACGGGCGCCGGCCGGCGCACCTGGAGCGCGGCTTCTACGTGGGGCCGACGTTGCTCGCGGGCTGCAACAACGGGATGACCGTCGTGCGCGAGGAGATCTTCGGTCCGGTGATCGTGGTGGTGCCGTTCGACCACGACGACGAGGCCATCGCGATCGCCAACGACTCCGAGTTCGGCCTCTACGACTACGTGTTCTCGGAGGACACCGCCCGAGCCTACGACGTCGCCCAGCAGCTCGAGGCGGGCAACGTCGGCATCAACACCGTGCAGCGCAACCACGAGACGCCGTTCGGGGGCTGGAAGCGCAGCGGCATCGGGCGCGACGGCGGCGTGTTCGGGATGCACGCCTACACGGAGATGCAGAGCATCGTCTGGCCCGGATGACCCCCTGTTTGGACGATTTCCGGTGCCCTGGGCCCCACAATCGTCCAAACACGAGAGAAGCGAGGAGCGAATGATCGGGTTGGTGTTCGACGGCGAGAAGGCCGAGATCCGCGACGACCTCACGGTGCGCGCTCCGGGGCCGACCGAGGTGAAGGTGGCGCTCGTCGCGGCCGGACTCTGTCACAGCGACATCTCGGTGATCGAGGGCACCATCCCGTGGAACTCGCCGTGCGTCCTGGGCCACGAGGGCGCGGGCATCGTGGCCGAGGTGGGCGAGGCGGTCACCCACGTGCAGCCCGGTGACCACGTCGTGCTGCACACGCTCGCGTTCTGCGGGCTCTGCCGGTACTGCGTGACCGGCCAGCCGGCGCGCTGCCGCAAGAGCATGGGCAACGCGAGCCAGCCGTTCACCCTGGCGGGGGAGCCGTGCTGGAACTTCGCCGGTGCGTCCTTCTTCTCCGAGTACAGCGTGGTGCAGGCGAACCAGTGCGTGAAGGTCGACGACGACATCGACCTCTCGGTCGCGTGCCTCATCGGCTGTGGAGTGCTCACCGGCATCGGATCGGTCTGGAACCGCACCGACCTCGGGCTCGGCAGCACTGCGGCCGTGATCGGTGTCGGCGGCGTGGGCCTCAACGTGATCCAGGGCGCGAGGGCGAAGGGGGCGAGCCGGATCATCGCCATCGACACGCTCCCGGAGAAGGAGCAGTTCGCCCGCGACTTCGGCGCCACCGACTTCATCCTCGGCGGACCCGACGTCGACATCGCCGCCGAGGTGCGCGCGCGGGTGCCGTTCGACGGACCGTCGGGCAACATCCCGAACTCGGGCCCGTTCAACGCGGGCGGCGTGGACTACGCGTTCGAGTGCGTGGGTCATCCCGCGCTCCTGCAGGCGTCGCTCGACATGCTCGACTGGGGCGGCACCGCGGTGGCCGTCGGTGTGCCCGCACCCACGGCGACGATCGAGGCGCGCGTCGGGCTCGTCACCCACGTGGAGCGCACGCTCACCGGCTCCCGAGCCGGGTCGCACCGTCCTCAGTACGACATCCCGCTCATCGTCGACATGTACCAGCAGGGGATCGTCAAGCTCGACGAGCTGGTGAGCGCGCGGTACCCGCTCACCGAGTGGGAGC
>BTUT01000235.1:0-5438 GCA_045862935.1 Acidimicrobiia bacterium | reverse complement strand
GCGCTCGGGGCATGCCACCGTTCACATGCCACTGCGAGATGCCGTTGGGCTTCGTGCCCACTTCGACGACGTGCAGCTCGGTCCCGAGCTCGAGGCGAGCGCGATGTGACAGGCTCGGTCACAAGGTGGCCAGCAGCGTCACGCGGCGGAAAGTGCGGCATGAAGCTCGTCCCAGTCGGTCCCGATGGGGGCCCGACTCAGTGACGCGCGGGAGGGTTGCCGTGCGCCCCCCGGCGGGGACGAGAAACCACCACACAGCGACGGGCGGGCATCACCACGACGACGACGACGGAGCGCACCCTTCACGCGCCGCATCGACGTCTCGTGCACGATGAGGTTCCGCAGCACGTGGAGGTCGTCGGCCGCACGTGTGACGTGGTCGATCACACCTGGCCGCACGCCTCCGTGTGACCGCGCGAGTCACAGTTGACCAGCCACGAAGCGGCTGGTACGCCGAGCAGAGAACGATGGCTCGGCGTATCGCGGCCGTGCTCACCTGCTTGCTGTTCGTGGGCGCCTGTGGCTCGGAGTCTCCCGAGCCGGCGGGAGGACCACACGTCGTGAGCGCCGGTTCGGGTGGCGGCGTCGGCGACGCGGGCGGCGCGGGCGGCTCGAGCGTGGCGTCGAAGACGATGCAAGCGTCCTTCGTCGCCGAGACCAAGGCTGGCGCGGGTCCGGCGTTGCTCACCTTCGTCAACGACACCAACGTGCTGATGTCCCTCTGGCTGGGGCAGGCGATCTTCATCGCGATACCCCAGGGCCAGACGGTGGGTCCGGCGCTCACCGTCAGCGCGGCCGTGGAAGACGACACCACTGCAGGCGAGCACGTCGAGGGCCAGTGCGTGCAGTTTCGGCTGAAGAAGTACGTGGGCCCCGCCGGACTGACGCCGGGCAAGCACTACTCGATGAGCGTGACCTACGACGCCGTCAACGGCTTCGTCGGGACCATCACGGAGATTGCGCCCCAACCGTTCGTGGCGGTGCGTGCCGAGATCCATGTGCCGATCACGAGCACCTTCGATCCTCCCCCGGTGCTGACGCTCGACCTGTCCGGACAGCGTGGGCCAACGGAGTTCAGCGTGTACAATGCCAACCCGACGAACTACGTGCTCGCCGGGCTGGAGAAGTTCTCGACGAAGCTCACGTTCGTCGATCGCCTCGGCACCCGTTTCGAGTCCGCCGGCCGGAAAGAGCTCGGCGGCGCGCCCGGCTACACGGTAGTGGTCGCTGATCAGGCGGTCGAAGGGGCTGAAGCGGTCGTCCCACTCCTCGAGGTCGGCGAGTGACGAAGCTCGCAGCCGCCCTCGTCGCGCTCGTGGCACTCGGCTGCGGAGCCGGTGACGACGCCGCGACAGCCAAGGGCGCTGGCGGAGGCGGCAGCGGTGGCAGCGGTGGCGTCGATCCGGCGGCGAACCCCGACGGTGACTGCATGACCAACGCCGAAGAGCTCGCCAAGGGAACGAACCCCGAGCAAGCAGACAGCGACGGCGACGGCGACGACGACTGCAAGGAGCTCGCGTGCAAGAGCGACCCACTCGACCCGACGAAGCGCTGCTACGGCTGCGGGTGGGCGCACGGCGACCCGGGCAACCTCGTCTCGGCGGGCGCCGCCGAGGGCGACGTGATCCAAAACCTGCCGCTGGTCGATCAGTGCGGTGACACGGTGCCGATCTGGGACTTCGCGGGCGACTATCACCTCCTGTTCATGACCGCGGTCTGGTGAGTGCCCTGCCGCGAAGAGGCAGTTGGCCTCGAAGAGAAAGCCGCAACGTTCAGGGCCCAGTCGGGGCTCACCGGGTTCTCCTATATCGTCGCGCTGACCGAAGACGCGCAGGGCGGTCCAGCCACGGCCGCCGACTCTGCGGCCTACGCCAAGGTCCTCGGGCTCACGGGTTTCCCCGTCACGGCGGACGTCGCGGAGCAGCTCGTCCCGGTGACGCCGTGGAATGGCAAGGCCCGACCGGGCAAGTGCGTGCTCACCCCGACAATGGAGATGCTGAAGTGCTACGTGGGCGAGGACGACACAGCAGCCTTCGACGCCATCCTGGCTCACGCCGGGAAATGACCCGCGCGTCCGTTCTGGTGTGGCCGCTGCTCGGCGCGACCGCGCTGGCCTGCTCCGAGCCGGGGCCCGGCGGGACGCCCGCGAGCGAGAGACCGATGCGGGTGGTCCAGGTGCGGCTCGACGGCGTGCCCGCCTCCGACGCCATCGTGATGCTCGGCGGCGACGCGAGACGCTGGGCGACCGACGCCGACGGCCTGGCCCACGTGCCCATCGCCGACGCGGAGCCGGATGCGGTGTTCATGGCTGCGCACCCTGATGCGCGCACGCGCGCGGTCGAGCTCACGAAGACCGACGGCGGCGCGGTGACCATCGACCTCACGCGCCTCGACCCCACCGACAACACGGCCTTCGTCTTCCGCGATCCCGGGGAGCCCACCCGGCGCGGCAGCACCGAGCAGTGCGGGCACTGTCACGTCAGCATCAACGCGGACTGGTTCGCCTCGCAGCACATGAGCGCGGCGAGGAACCCCGTGGTCACCGACTTGTACGCAGGCACCAGCAGCGCGCTGTCGACGGAGACGGCGTGCACGGAGCGCGGCGGCACGTTCAGCCAGAGCCCGACCCCTGGGACCGGCGAGCTCGCGGAGCGCTGCCACCTGGGCGACGGCGTGCTCCCCGCGCTGAACCCCTGCTCGGGCGATGCTCGCTGCGTGCCGAAGAGCTTCGGCGGCTGCGCCGACTGTCACGCACCCGGTATCGACGGGAAGGCGGGCGGGCGCGATCTGCTCGAGGCCCGAGGCTTTGCCTACGACTACGGCGTGCACTGCGACGTCTGCCATCACGTGGAGTCCGTGGACGAGGCGGCGCCCCCCGGAGTCGCGGGGCGCTTGCGGCTCCTGAGGCCGAGCGAGCCCTCACCGTCGCCCGGCCTCGGAGATTGGAGGCCCGTCACCTTCGGCCCCCGGCCGGACGTGCCGAACCCGCTGATGGGAGGGGTCGAGCGCACGCACTTCCACGACGGCCGGCTCTGCGGCGGGTGCCATCAGCTCGATCAGCCAGCGCTCGTCCCGGGCTCCGCGCTCGACGCCGTGCGCTGGCCGGACGGGAAGCTCCCCATCCACTCGACCTACGACGAGTGGAAGAGCGGGCCCCTCGCCAAGACGCCGTGTCCGAGCTGTCACATGCCTCCCAACCCGGGCGTGGGAAACAGCGCCGACCTCTTCAACATGTTCGGTGGGCCGGAGGGCATCGCCGCCGGATGGGAGCGCACGCCGGGCTCGGTGCGGCGACACACCTGGCTCGGGCCGCGCACCCCGGCCAGCGGATTCGCTCGACTGGCCGCGGCGTTGTTCATCGAGAAGACCCTGTCGTCGGGCGAGGTCCTGGCCAAGGTGACGGCCCTGAACGCCGGCAGCGGGCACGCGCTCCCCACCGGCGAGCCGATGCGCTCGGTGGTGCTCGTCGTCTCGGCGCGATGCGGGGATACCGCGCTCGAAGCCGTCGGCGGCGACGCCATCCCGGACTTCGGCGGCTACTACGCGCGCCGCGCGTCAGCACAAGACTGGACGGACTGGCCCGGCGCGAAGACCGGCCAGCGCGTGACCGTGATCCGGCGCACCGGCGTGCTGCGGGACTACGAAGGCTTCGGGCCGTTCGGAGACGGGCGCTTCAGCAAGGAACAGAAGGGCATGCCCGAAGAGGTCGTGGTCGGGAGCCGGACCATCGCCTCGGTCTCGGGCTCCAAGGTCGGCTTCGACGCTCCCCTGCCGGCCGGCGACTTCGCTTACCGCGTCGACGCGCCGAGCCTGCCGGCGGACGGAAGCCCGTCCCTCGCGCGCGCGGGGGGCGCGGGGTTTGCGTTCGCGCGGGTGCTGGTCGGGGCCGATGGCCGGCGCATGGTGCCTCACTTCTTGGCGGTGGACGTGGCGAGCGACAACCGGCTCTTGCCGGGGCGCGCGCTGACCACCACGCATCGGTTCAAGAGCGCCTGCGCGGAGCCCGAGGTCCACGCCGCGCTCGTTCACCGCGCCTACCCCTTCGACCTCGCGCAGGGTCGCGGCTTCCCGCTGACCGAGCTGGTCTTGGCCGAGGCGAAGCGCTGATGCTCGCTCGCGCTCGCCTCATTGCCGTCTGTCTTGCGCTCTCGGCGTGCGGCATGGACGAGCTCGTGGGAAAGGATGTCGAGGATCCGACGCTGCTGTCGTCGCCGCGCGAGGCCGAAGATCTCGATCCCGATCCGGACCGCGTGCACGTGAGATTGCGCGCCGCTCGAGCTACGCACCAGATCGGTGACATCCGCTTCCCCGGCTACGCGTATGATGGGCGCCTCCCCGGTCCCACCGTGCGCGGAAAGATCGGTGACACGCTGCTGGTCGAGCTCGAAAACCACCTGGACCAGCCCACGACGATCCATTGGCACGGGATGCAGGTGCCCTACGCGATGGACGGGGTGACTTGGCAGGCGGACCCCGTCGCCGCGGGCGCGCGCTTCACGTATTCGTTCGAGCTCAGCCGCGCAGGGCTGTTCTGGTACCACCCGCACTTCGACGCCGCGGGCCAGGTCGATCGCGGCCTGTACGGCGCCGTCGTGGTGGAGGCGCCGGGCGAGCCTCGGGTCGATCACGAGCTGGTGCTGGTGTTCGATCGCTGGAACGAGGCCTCTCCCGCGTCGGGGCCGGGCTCGAGCCCGCACGCGCTCGGGCCGCCGTCGCGACCACGACACGCGGCGGAGACGGGGAATGCAGGATCGTTCTGGACGGTGAACGGCAAGCTCCGACCCAAGGTCGAGCTCCCGGCGGGCGAGAGGGTTCGCGCCCGCCTGCTGAACGCGAGCACGCGGAGCTACCTCGACCTGCGCTTCCCGGAGCCGGTCCGGCAGCTCGCGGGCGACCAGGGGCTCTTGGCTCAGCCGGTGGACTCCGACGCCATGCTGCTCGCGCCGGGCGATCGCGCCGAAGTCGAGCTCTTGCTGGGCGACTACGACGTCGTCCTGTCGGCGGCGCCGTACTCCGAGCTGGGGGGACCCGCGCTGGGCGAGCTGGAGGAGCTCGCCGCGATCGTGACCGCCGGCTCGGCTGCCGCACCGGCCTCTTCACCCTGGCCCTTCAGCGGCGCACAAGCGTCGCCCGACCCCCCCTTCAGCGACATCGTCTACGTCTTCAGCGGTGATTCGGCCGGCAACGACTGGCGCATCAACGGTGAGCTGTTCCCCGACGTCACACTGAAGGAGGTCGCTCTCGGCTCCGACGCCGTGATCGAGCTCCGCAATGCTTCGGCTTCCGAGCACCCCTTCCACCTGCACGGGCACGCCTTCGAGCTGCTCTCGGTCGCCGGCGTCGCGCCCGACGCAAGGACCCTGGAGGACACGGTCAACGTGCGGGTCGGCGAGACCGTCCGCGTGAAGCTCCGCGCCGACAATCCGGGTGAGTGGATG
>BTUT01000234.1:0-5445 GCA_045862935.1 Acidimicrobiia bacterium | reverse complement strand
GTGGTTCTCGTCGCTGCCGCGGGTGAGGCCCGTGTAGCCGAGCTCGGCGTAGAGGCTGTCGTCGCCGAGGAGCAGGGCGACGTCGCAGGTGAGTCCCTGGGTCTTGTGGACGGTCCGGGCGTAGCCGTGTTGGAGGTGCTCGATCACGTAGTCGAGGGGCAACGCCACCTCGCGCCCGCTGTCGACCCTCACGTGAAGGTTGAGGTCGTCGGCACCGGTGATGCAGGCGAGGTCGCCGTTGAGGATGCCCAGGTCGTACCGGTTCTTGAGGGCGAGCACGCGGTCGCCCACGCAGTAGCGCTGCTCGTCGACGGTGGCCACGTGCGCGCCGAGCTGCCCGGTGCCTTCGAGCACAGCGTGCGCCCGCTCGTTGAGGTCACGAACGTCGCTGCGGCGGACCGCGCCCATGACCACATCACGGCCGGCGTCCCGGTGTCGCCACCAGTCGAGGATCATCTGGTCGCGCAGCGCGTCGCTGTTGTGGGCGACCGTGACGCGGCCGAGGTCGTCGAGCCGCTGCACCGCGAGCTCCGTGCAACCCGCACGGAGCGCGGCGACGATCGCACGCTCCTCGGGGTCGCGCTGGCGCCGGTTCTCGGTGAGCTCGATCACCTCGCCCCGCTCCCCGAGCGTGGCGAACAGGCCACCGGCTTCGACCGGCGGGAGCTGCTTCGGATCACCGACGAGCACCACCTTGGCGTGCGCTCGGTGCGCCTCCTCGGCGATGGCGGCGAGCAGGCGCGTGCCGAGCATCCCGGCTTCGTCGATCACGACGACGTCGCCGTCACCCAAGCGGGCGCGTCCCGACTCGAGGGCGGCGTGGAAGGAGTGGGCTGTGCCCGATCTGATCCCGGAGCCGGCTTCGAGCTCGCGTGCCGCTCGTGCTGCGAGCGAGACGCCGACGACCCGACGGCCCGACTCCTGGAACGCCTCGCGCACCGCATCGAGAGTGAAGGTCTTCCCGGCGCCGGCCCGACCGATGACGACGTCGACGTGCCGCCCGTCGAGACAGAGCCGTTCGACCATCGATCGCTGCTCGTCGCTCATCGACGGGCGTGCGGCGAGCGCGGCGCGCACGCGGTCTCGGTCGGCGACGAGTCGGATGTCGGCGGGCTGGGCCGCGAGGTCGAGGATCCGGTGCTCGAGCCGCAATATCTCAGGGGTGGTCCAGTGATCGTCGCTCAGCCGGACCGCGTGATCGGAGCCGAGGAAGTTGTCGGCCCGGGCGAGGATCTCGTCGAGCCCGGCGCCTTGGCGGGCTGCTCGGGCCACGGCCCGGATGGCGTCCCGACGCTCAAAGGCTGCGTGCTGCTCGGTGAGCTCGGCCGCGAGCTCGTCATCGGCGGTGCGCAGCTCGGGAGTGCGGAGCACCCGGGGAACGGCCGAGAGGTCGAAGCGGTGGTCGAGGGCGCGCTGGCGCCACTCAGCCCGGAGGTCGGCTTCGGTAGTCGCCTGGGGCTTGGCCCGGCGAGTGGCCAGCGTGGCCATCCGGGCCCCGTCCCCCGAGCGAAGGCCGAGCCGCTCCATCTCGGCGACGATCTCGGCGCGGCGACGGGAGAAGGCCCGACGCATGTCACCGCTGACGCCGACGACCTCGGCCACGCCGTGGCGGTCCATCTCCTCGAACACGAGGCCGAGTCGGGTGGCGAGCTCCCGGCGCAGCGTCGCCTGGAAGATGGCCTCGGCGGTGTAGCGCTCCTGGTACAGAGCGCGGGCGTCGAGCGCGGTGCGGCGACCGTCGGGCCCTCGGGCGACGTTGAACACGGTCCAGTGCAGATGGATGCCGGGGTCGCCGAGGCGGCTGGTGCGGTGAAGGAACACCGCACCCAGGAAGCCGTCGCCCGGCTCCACGACTGAGCCCGCGTGGCCGCGGCGGACGAAGCAGGCGTGGGCTTCGAGGTACCGCTCGACCTCGGCTCGCGCCGCGTACATCGCTTCCTCGACGTGGCGAGCGTCGTCGTCGGTGCCAAGCGCCCACACCAACGAGACCGACTTCGACGGCGACAGCGTCAGGTCGAAGCCCGCGACCGCAGTGCCGTGGGTGGTGAGGTACGAGCCATCGGGGTGGAAACCGTCGAAGGCCTTGGCGAGCGCGTCGCGGTCGGCGGCACCGGTGAGGCCCTCGCGGGCAGCCAGGCTGCCGACCCATCGGCCGGGCGAGGACCCACCCTCAGAGAGGTAGTCCTCGCGCCCGTCGATGACCTCCCGCTCGTAGTAGTCGAGGTCTTGGCACTTGGCGATCGTGAGCACGGGCGCCTCCCGGCACGACAGGTGCATCGGTGTGGAAGTTGTTGATCCGTTCGCCTGCGGTTCAACGGGCGGCTGCTCACCGTCGATGGCCGGCGTGGTCGGGCGCCCAGGTCAGGCCGCGGGAGGTCGCAGGGTGCGGTCGATGAACTGCTCGATGGCGGCCCGAGGGACGCGCTTCTGCCGCCCGAACCAGACGAAAGGAAGGCCGCGCGCACCGCCGGTGGTCTCCCACTCGACGGTCAGCTCGTAGGCCTTGGACCGCCCGAGCTGCACGACCTTGGCGGCCTGCTCGACGGTCAGGAAGGGAGGGAGGTCCTCCAACATGGGTCACGCTCCTCTGTTGTGCTTCACAACGGGTTGGCAGTTATCGCGCCATGGCGTACTGTTGTCAAGCACAACGTCAGTGCGATGGAGGTAGCCGTGGTCCGGAGCCGCACCAAGAAGACCGCCGACTCGCCGAAGGGGCCGCAGCCCGGCGCAGCCGAGTCGGCCATGGACGTGAACGCGGTCGTCTCGTACAACCTCAAGGCGATCCGGGAGCGGCGGGGCTGGACCCAGGAGGACGTCGCCGCGGGTCTCGCCCAGCTCACCGGGCACCGTCTGCCGCAGGCCTCGATCTCGGCGATGGAACGGGGCTACGACGGCGACCGCCGCCGCCGCTTCGACGCCCACGAGCTCTACCTGTTCTCGACGGTCTTCGGTGTCCCGATCACCTACTTCTTCATGCCGCCGCCCGAAACGAAGATGCGCGAGCTGGCCGACACGGGTCGGCCGGTCTCCGAGCTCTACGTGTCGGTGCTCGGCCGTGAGGATCAGCTCGAGGAGCTCGACGCGCGCTTGGCCGACCTCAACCTCACGAGTCCCGACGAGGTCGACGACGCGGCCGCCGCCCTGTTCGGGAGCAAGGACGCGGCCGCGCAGAACTGGCACGCCCACTACCGCTCCTGGCGCAAGGAGCGCCTCGCCGAGATGGCCCGCACCTACGGCGACGAGCTCGACCAGGTGGCCGAGGTCCTCGGCCGGTTCGCCAACCAGATCACTCAGCTCGGGCCAGCCGGCTACCTGCAGGCGATGGCCCACAAGTCGGGTGAGGTTGTCGACGCCTCGGTGCTGTCGCGCGAAGAGGAGGACTGACATGCGCGGTTCGGTGGTGAAGAAGGGCGACCGCTGGTACGTGAAGATCGAGCTCGACGTCGACCCGGCGACCGGGCGGCGCCGGCAGAAGTGGCACTCCGGTTACAGGAACAAGCGCGAGGCGGAGCGGGCCCGCGTCGACCTGCTCTCGAAGTTCGACCGGGGCGAGTACGTCGAGCCGTCACGTCAGACGCTCGGCGAGTTCCTCACCGACTGGCTCGTCGCCATCGAGCCCACCGTGCGCCCGTCGACGTTCGACTCGTACTCCCGGAACATGCGCCTCCACGTGATCGAGCACATCGGCACGGTGCGCCTCGCCAAAGTCGACGCCGGTGTGCTCAACGGCCTCTACGCAACGCTGCTCACGTCGGGTCGGCGCAGCTCGTCGAGGAAGGGCACCGGCTACTCGGCCGAGGTAATCGAGCGCGCTCGCACGCTCCGCGCCCAGGGGCTCACGCTCGCCGCGACCGCTGAGCAACTGCGCGAGGAGATGCCTGAAGCGGACCACATCACCAAGGACACGCTCGCCTCCCTCCTTCGGCGCGATGCAGCCGCCACCTCCCGCGAAGGTCCAACGGCCGGGCTCGACCGGCGAACGGTCAACTACATCCACACGATCCTCCACCGAGCGTTCAAGGACGCCGTCCGCTGGGGTCGGCTCCTGCGCAACCCGGCCGACGCGGCCGACCCGCCGCGCGCCGGCCAGAAGCCCGCCGGCGTGCACGCGTGGGACGCCCCCACCCTGCGGCGATTCCTCGACGCATCCCGTGCCGCCCACGATCGGCACCACGCGCTCTGGGTCGTCCTCGCCACCACTGGGATGCGGCGAGGTGAAGCCCTCGGTCTCCGCTGGAGCGATGTCGACCTCGACGCGGGCAGGGCCCGGGTCGTGCAGACGATCATCCAGACCCGCAACGTGGTCTCGATCGGCGAGCCGAAGACCGCCCGTGGCCGGCGGCCGATCTCTCTCGACCCGGCGACGGTCGCGGTCCTCCGGGCCCACCGTCACCGCACGCTGCACGAGCGGCTCCTCGTCGGGCCCGACTTCGATGACCTCGGCCTGGTGTTCCACCAGCCCGACGGCAGCTGGCTCCGGCCGGACGCTGTCAGCGAGGTGTTCCTCCGTCGGGTGCGGCGCTACGGCCTACCCCGGTTGACGCTCCATGGCCTCCGCCACACGTGGGCAACGCTCGCACTCGAACAGGGCATCCACCCCCGAGTAGTCCAGGAGCGTCTCGGCCACTCGACGATCGCCATCACGCTGGGGATCTACAGCCACGTCTCGCCGACGCTTCACGACGAAGCGGCCGAACTGGTGGCCGACTTGGTTCTCGCGCCAGCAAGTGGCTCGTCCCGACCAGGAGCAAGTTGACGTGGCCTGCACAGCACCCTTGCTTCGCCCCGGCGCGCCAGAGGACCTGCACCAAGCGTTCGACAGGTATCCCGACCACTACGACGACGTTCTGAACGAAGTCCACGACAGACTCGTTCAACGGGGTGTGGCCACCAAGCTCGATCTCGCCGCCCTCATCGCGTGGAAGCACGTCCGAAACGCACACTGGATGAAGGATCTCCTCAAGAGACCTGAGATTGAGGTTGAAGTGGCGACTCGCGCGGCCTTCTCGCCTGGCCTCACGGATAACCAGCGCATCGCCGCGCTCGATCCGCTCCCCGGCTTCGGTGGCCGAGGTGCGTTCACCTCCGTCCTACTGACCGCGTGGGATCCCACGAACTTCGGTGTCTTCGACCGGCTCGCCTACGCCAACCGGCCGATCGTCGTTTCCGAAACCTGCGTCTGCGACTGGGCGCTCTTGCCCGTGTACTGGGCGCACCTGCGGACCATCGCGTCGGAAATGAGCTCCGGCGCTGGTGGCACCTGGACACCGCGCATGGTCGACATGGCGCTGATGAACCTGTAACCGTCGCCGAGGGCGGCCCAAGTTCGCGGCGCCGACGCGTGATGCTCGATCCCGCAAACGATCGTCAACGAGCAGTGGCTCACCTGCTCGCTCGCACCCGTCCGAGTTTGGTTACGATCCGTGCCGTGCAAAGGCACACGTC
>BTUT01000233.1:0-5454 GCA_045862935.1 Acidimicrobiia bacterium | reverse complement strand
TCGCGGCGGCCCGTGAGCACCAAGCGGCGCTGCGCGACCGCGATGATCCGCTCTCCACCGCCGCTCGGCAGATCTCGTATCTCCCGCTCGCCCACGGGGCCGAGCGGATCGGCACCTACTACACCTGGCTGCACTTCGGCTCGCACCTCACCGTGGTCCGCGAGCTCGACCAGCTCGCGCGCGTCCTTCCCACCGTCCGCCCGTCCTACTTCGTAGCCGTGCCGCGCATCTGGGAGAAGCTCTCCACGGCGATGAGCCTCCGCCTGAAGGGAGAGCGAGGTCTGCGCGGCACGCTCGGGGTCCGTGCCCTCGGCATTGCCGATGAGGTCGGTGGACACCTCGCCCGTGGCACCCGACCCCCGGCCCTCGTGCGCCTCCAGCACCGGTTGTTCGAGCAGTCCATCTACCCCAAGCTGCGCGCGGCTCTCGGCCTCGACCGCTGCGCCGTGGCGATCTCCGGTGCCGCGCCGATCGTCGACGACGTGCTGTACCGCTTCGCCGGCCTCGGTGTGCCCATCATCGAGGGCTACGGCCTCACCGAGTGCACGGCAATGGCGACGGCCACGACGGTGGGTGAGCCGCGACCCGGCTCGGTGGGCTGGACGTTCACGCCCGAGGTCGAGATCCGGCTGGCCGACGACGGCGAGATCCTGATCCGTGGCCCGGCCAACACGCCCGGGTACCTCCGCCGTCCCGAGGCGACGGCCGAGCTCATCGACGAGGACGGGTGGCTCCACACCGGCGACCTGGGCCGATTCGACGCCGACGGTGCACTGTCGATCGTCGGACGCAAGAAGGAGCTCATCATCAACGCGGCGGGCAAGAACATGTCGCCGAACGTCATCGAAGCCGCGATCAAGCGGGAGTCGGGGCTGCTGGCGCACGTCGTTCCGATCGGGGACTGCCGGCCGTACAACGTCGCCCTGATCGTGCTGGACCCCGACGGTCTGAGGGAGTGGGTCGAGCGCAAGGGCATCGTCGTCGTGACCGACGTCATGGCCGAGGTCGGCACGCTGGCGCAACGATCCGATCTCCGTGCCGACGTGGAGGCGCTGGTGGCGGCTGGGAACGCGCACCTCTCCCGCGTGGAGCAGATCAAGAAGTTCGCGATCATCGACCACTTCTGGACCCCGTTGTCCCCCGAGGTCACTCCGACGATGAAGGTGAAGCGCCCCGTGATCGTCGAGCGCTACGGGTCCCTGATCGACGACCTCTACGCCGACTGACGCGCCTCGGCGTCCCGGGGCGAGGACCATACCGTATGGTAGGGTACGCGCCGGCTGACGAGGGGGGGCGCGGCATGGGGAACCGGGATCGCTCGTGCAACGCGGACGTCTTCGTGTACGACGCGATCCGGACACCGCGCGGGAAGGGCAAGCCGGGCGGCTCGCTCTACACCACCAAGCCGGTCGATCTCGCGGCGGGGCTCGTCGAGGAGATGCTGCGTCGCAACCCGGGTCTCGACCCGGATCGAATCGACGACCTGATCCTCGGCTGCGTCTCGGCCGTGGGCGACCAGGGGTGCAACATCGCCATGGCCGCGGCGATGAAGGCGGGGCTCCCCGACACGATCTGCGGCGTCCAGATCAACCGCTACTGCGCGTCGGGCCTGGAGGCGGTCAACGCCGCGGCCCAGAAGGTGGCCTCGGGCTGGGACGACCTCATCCTGGCCGGCGGGGTGGAGTCCATGTCGCGCATCCCGATGTTCGCGGACGGCGGGGCGTGGCTCATGGACCCGCTCACGAACTACGAGACGCACTTCGTCACCCAGGGGGTTGCCGCCGACCTCGTGGCCACGCTCGACGGCATCACCCGGCGCGACGTGGACGAGTTCGCGGTCCGGTCGCAGCAGCGCGCGGCCGCTGCACAGGCGGAAGGTCGCTTCGATCGCTCGATCGTGCCCGTGACCGACATGAACGGTGGTGTCCTCCTCGATCACGACGAGCACATCCGTGCGGGCACCACCGTCGAGGGGCTGGCGAAGCTGAAGCCGTCGTTCGAAGCGCAAGGCGAGATCGAGGGCTTCGACGCGGTGGCGCTCGCGAAGTACCACTGGATCGAGCGCATCGACCACGTCCACCACGCCGGCAACTCGTCGGGCATCGTCGACGGCGCGGCGCTCGTGCTGGTGGGGAGTGGAGCGATCGGCGACGAGCTCGGTCTCACGCCGCGCGCCCGGATCGTCGCCACGGCGGTGGCCGGGGTCGACCCCACCGTGCTCGTCACCGGGCCCGCGCCGGCCAGCCGCAAGGCACTCGACCGCGCCGGACTCGACTTCGAGGATCTCGACCTGATCGAGATCAACGAGGCCTTCGCGTCCGTGGTGCTCCACTTCGCGCGCGAGACCGACGTGGACCTCGAGAAGGTCAACGTCAACGGGGGTGCCATCGCGTTGGGGCACCCCCTCGGCGCCACCGGGGCGATGATGCTCGGCACCCTCGTCGACGAGCTCGAGCGAACGGGTGGCCGCCACGGTCTCGCCACGGTGTGCGCGGGCGGCGGGATCGGCATCGCCTGCGTCGTCGAGCGCGTCTGAGCCCGATCCCACCGAGGGCGGGATCCCTTCCGTCCTCGTTGCCCCCGTCGCCGAAGGAGACCGGTACCCGCAATGACCGAACCGAGCACGATCCGGTGGGAGGACGCCGGGAACGGTGTCGTCAACCTCGTCCTCGACGATCCGCGGCAATCCGTCAACACCGCGAACGCCGCCTTCATCGCGTCGCTCGCCCGCGTGGGTGAGCGCATCGAAGCCGAGCGCGCGTCCATCTCGGGCGTGGTGATCAGCTCGGCCAAGACGACGTTCTTCGCCGGAGCCGATCTCGACGACCTCCGGTCGTTCGACCGCGAGTCTGCCGCGAAGTTCGTGGCGCAGGGGCGCGAGCTCAAGGCCCTCCTGCGCCGGCTCGAGCTCGCGGTGCCGATGGTGGCGGCGATCGGCGGCGCCGCGCTCGGCGGCGGGCTGGAGATCGCGCTGTCCTGCCACCGCCGAATCGTCGTCGACGACCCGTCCATCCGGCTCGGGCTCCCCGAGGTGAAGTTCAACCTGCTTCCCGGCGGGGGCGGCATCGTGCGTACGGTGCGGATGCTCGGTGTGACCGAGGCGCTCGACAAGGTGCTGCTGCCCGCGGCGACCTTCGCGCCCGGGCCGGCCGCGGAGCTCGGCCTGGTGGACGAGCTCGTGGCGTCGCCCGCCGACCTGCTCCCCACCGCGAAGGCCTGGATCCTCGCCAACCCCGATGCCCGTCAGCCGTGGGACCGTCCCGACTACCGAATGCCCGGCGGCACGCCGTCGAGCCCGGAGATGCTGGCCAAGCTGATCTCGATGCCCGCCGGGCTCCGGCGAGACGCGCACAACGACCGGTATCCCGCGCCCATTGCGATCATGTCCGCAGCGGTCGAAGGTGCCCAGGTGGAGTTCGAGGCCGCGCTCGAGATCGAGACCCGTTACTTCCGTCACCTCCTCGAGCACCCGGTCGCGAAGAACATGGTGCAGGCGTTCTTCTTCGACATGCAGAGCGTCCAGCGGGAGCGCCCCCGACCGGAGGGGATCGCGCCGTTCGCGCCGACGAAGGTGGCAGTGCTCGGTGCGGGGATGATGGGCGCCGCCATCGCCTACGTGTGCGCCCTCGCCGGCATGCACGTCGTGCTCAAGGACATCACGGTGGACGCGGCGCGAGGAGGCAAGGGATACTCGGAGCGACTCGTCGCCCGCGCGGTGGAGCGGGGCCGGATGACACCCGACGAGGCGGACGCGCTCCTCGACCGGATCCTGCCCACCGACGACCCGGCGGACGCGGCGGGCTGTGAGCTGGTCATCGAGTGCGTGTTCGAGGACCCGGCACTCAAGGGTGCGGTCCTGAACGAGGCCGAGCCCTATCTCGCCGACGGCGCACTGCTCTGCTCGAACACCTCGACACTCCCCATCACCGACCTCGCCGCGCGGGGCCCGCGGCCGACCGAGCTCATCGGCACCCACTTCATGAGCCCGGTGGACAAGATGCCCCTGGTCGAGATCGTCGTGGGCGCGCAGACCGCCGAGGCCACGCTCACCCGTGCCCTGGACCTCGCCCGGCAGCTCCGCAAGACCCCGATCGTGGTCAATGACGGCCGCGGGTTCTTCACCAGCCGGGTGATCCACTGCTTCGCGCTCGAGGGTGTGTCGATGCTCGCCGAGGGCGTTCCCGCGCCCACCATCGAGCAGGCCACCCTCCAGGCCGGCTACCCGGTCGGGATCCTGCAGCTCCTCGACGAGGGCAACCTCGAGACCGTCCGTCGGGTGCAACGGCAGAACGCCGCGGCCGCCGAGTCCGAGGGTCGTACGTACGAGCCGCACACCGGCGAGGCCGTCATCGACCGCATGATCGACGAGTACGGGCGGCCGGGCCGCATCGCCGGCGCCGGCTTCTACGACTACGACGGGTCAGGTGCGCGCGTCGCCCTGTGGCCGGGCCTCACCGCCGCGTTCCCACCCGTGGCCGATCCGTCGGCGATCCCCATCGAGGACCTCGCGGACCGGCTGCTGTTCATCGAGTCGATCGAGACGGTGAGGTGCCTCGACGAGGGCGTGCTCAACTCCATCGCGGAGGCCAACGTCGGCTCGCTGCTCGCGATCGGCTATCCGGGGTGGACCGGCGGTGTCCTGCAGCACATCAACGGGTATCCCGGCGGGCCCGCCGGCTTCGCGGCCCGGGCGCGCGAGCTCGCCGCGCGCTACGGGCCGAGGTTCGAGCCGCCCCCCTCACTCGCCGCCAAGGCGGCGCGTGGCGAGACCTACACCGACGAGCCGATCCCGTCGGCACCCTGACGCGGGAGGACGACCACCGTGAGCATCGGATTCGACGGAGAAGTCGTGATCGTGACCGGCGCGGGGCGGGGGCTCGGTCGCGCGCACGCCGAGCTGCTCGGACGGCTCGGTGCGCGGGTCGTCGTGAACGACATCGGGGGCGCGACCGACGGGTCCGGGGACGACGATGCCCCAGCGGTCGCCGTGGCGCGTGCGATCGAGGCGGCGGGCGGGGTCGCCGTGGCCGACACCCACGACGGCGCCACGACCGAGGGCGCGGAGGCCATGGTCGCGGACGCAGTGCAGCGGTTCGGACGCGTCGACGCCGTTGTGGCCAACGCCGGGATCCTGCGCGACCAGGCCTTCCACAAGGCCACCGACGAGGACTTCTTCGCCGTCGTCGACGTCCACTTCGGGGGCACCGTCCGCGTGTTCCGCGCCGCGTACCGACGCATGCGCGAGCAGGGGTACGGTCGGCTCGTGGCCACGACGTCGGCCGCCGGGCTGTGGGGCAACTTCGGTCAGGCCGCGTACGCGTCTGCCAAGATGGCCGTCGCCGGGCTCACCCGCACGCTCGCCATCGAGGGTGCGAGCCGCAACGTCAAGGCGAACGTCATCGCTCCCGCGGCGTCGACCCGGATGACCGAGGCCATGCTCGGCGACCTCGCGTC
>BTUT01000232.1:0-5498 GCA_045862935.1 Acidimicrobiia bacterium | reverse complement strand
GCCGGCGACGAAGATGTCGCCCTGGCGCCAGAGCACCCCCTTGGGGTGCCCGGTCGTGCCGCCCGTGCAGGCCATGTACCGGTCGTCGGGCGACACCGGCGGGAGCTCGACACCCGGTCGCGCGTCCGCGATCGCCGCCTCGTACGCCGTCGCACCCGCGAGCCCGGTCCCCTCGGTGCCGTCCTCGATCTCGAGGAGGAGGTCCAGGTCGCCGACGACGTCGCGCAGCTTCTCCCCCAACCCGCGCTCGCAGATCGCGGCGCGCGCGCCCATGGCCCGCAACAGCGCCGCGACCTCGGCGTGGGTGTAGTGGTAGTTCACGTTGAACGGCACGACCCGCGCGCGCCAGCACGCGAGGAAGGCCTCGACGTGCTCCGGGCGGTTGTGCGCGAGGACGGCGACCCGGGCCTGCGGGCACTCCCAGCGGGGGGTGTCGGGCGTCGGCGGCGCACCACCCAGACCCTGCGCCGCGAGGAACCCGGCCAGGGCGTCGGTCCGCACCCGGGTCTCGGCGTAGGTCTGGCGCCGATCGAGCCACACGATGGCCACCCGGTCCGGCGCGGCGTCGCTCACCACGTCGAAGACGTCGGCCAGCGCCCACTGGTCGCCCCGTGACCCCATACATGTAAATGTATCTGGGTTCAGGCGGTGGAGCCGGGTGCGGCCCGTACGGTGGGATCCTGCACCGCGCCTGCGGGATCCTCGGGGGCAGAGCCGCGCGTCGCGACGCCACGGGCCCAGCGGTAGTCCGGCTTCCCCGACGGCGCCCCGGCTCGTCGCGGCCCTCAGGCCTCGGCGACGACCTGACCCTTCTCACGGCGGGCCACCCCCGCGTCGAGGAGCGCTTCACCCAGCCAGTGACGGACCGAGCGGGTGGTCATGAACCCGATGTGGCCTCCCGTGTACCAGTGGGCCTCCTCGAGGTCCCAGTGCTCGACGAGCCGCGCGACCTGGTCGGGACGGACGAGCCGGTCGGCACGTCCCGCGTAGATCCGCCGGACCGAAGTGGCGGGGAGGCCGAGGCTGATCGGCGAGGTCACCGCCTCGAGGTCGTGGGCGTGCTCGTAGAGCCCCATGTACGCCTCGTTCTCGGCGTGCTGGCGCGCGGCGTGCGTCTGGAACAGGTCGGCCATGACCACCACCGGGATCCCGACGATCACCGCGGCGAGTGAGGGCTCGAGCGCGGCGACCCCCGCGGCGATGTACGCCCCGAGCGAGATGCCGTACAACGCGGCCCGCTCACCCCGCGCGGCGATGTAGGCGAGCACCGCGCGCACGTCCGCGATCGCCTGGCTCGCGCCGTGCAGGTTCGCGACGAGGTCCACGCTGGGGAACGCGAGCTGCATGCGCCCCGCACCCCGCGGCCCGTGGTGCGGGAGCACGGTGATCGCCACGTTGAACCCGTTGCGATGGAACGTGCCCGCGCGGAACAGGGCGAGGTCCACGATGGCGTCTCCCATGCCGGCGCCGTGCACGCACACGACCCAGGGAGCGGGATCGGAGTGGCGCAGGACCCACGCGTGGGCGAGCTCGTTGCCCGTCTGCTCCGCGTACCGGGTCGCACCGGGGATCGAGTCCGGCGGATGGTACGGACTCCGGAACGTGACGTGCTCGAACTGCCGTCCGGCCACCGCGCGGCTCTTCCATTCGAGGTCCGGCACGTTCGGGGCGACGTGGAACGACGCGGGATCCGCGAGCACACCGATCTCGCCGAGGTGCCCGGCGAGCGCCTTCGACTCCACGAGCGTGGCCGCGATCGTCTCGTCGTCGGGCGTCCGCATCTGGCGGAACAGGGTGAGGAGCAGCTCGTCGGTCCCCGCCGCGCCGATGAGCCGGGCGCGCTCGAAGTGCCCGACGCACGCGTCCTGCCCGTAGAGGGGCCGCGCGAAGTCGTAGGTCCGCCGGCCGGTGTCGACGACGTCGAGCGCGACGCCCCCCATCCGCCGGGCGACCCGGCCCGCGGTGCGCACGTTTACGCTCGGATGTGATGCCACCCGCATGACGAGACGTTCCGCCCCGGCCGAGCCCGGCCGATAGGGCCGATGGTCACGTCTTGGCGCTGGTCACCAGGCTCGCTCGACGTCCCCGACGTCGTCGGCGGTGGCCAGCCGGGCGCGCAGCGTGGGCTTGGCCACCTTCCCGGTCGCGTTCCTCGGCAGCTCGTCGGTGACCCAGAGCGCCTCGGGGCACTTGAACGCCGCGAGCCGGGTGGCGACGTGCGCGCGCAGGTCCGTGAGCCGCACGCCGGCTCCCGCGCGCGGCACCACCACCGCGCACACCCGTTCCCCCATCACCGGCTCCGCCAGCCCGAGGACCGCGACCTCCGCGACCGCCGGGTGCTCGTGGAGCACCGCCTCGACCTCGACGCAGTACACGTTCTCGCCCCCGCGGATCACCACGTCCTTCAACCGGTCGACCACTCGGACGAAGCCCTCGTCGTCGACGGAGCCGAGGTCGCCGGTGTGGAACCACCCCCCGCGGAACGAGGCGGCGGTCGCGGCCTCGTCGTTCCAGTAGCCCGCGACCACCTGTGGCGACCGCACGCAGAGCTCCCCGACCTCGCCGGTGCCGAGCGCCCGGCCGTCGGCGTCGACCACCATCACGTCGGCCGTGAGGTTCGGGCGACCCACGGCGTCCGGGCGGGCCTCGAGCTCCACCCCCACGTTCGTCACCACGGCCGACGTGGTCTCGGTCGACCCGTAGCCGTTCAGGGCCTGCACACCCGAGCCGAGGACCGCGATCACCCGCCCGGGGAGATCGGGCGGGACCGGACCACCACCCATCGGGAACGTCCGGACGTCGAGCCCGAGCGCGGGGAGCCGCGGATCACCGAGGATCTGGCGAGCGACGGCGGGAACCCCGCCGAGCCCGGTGACCTCCTCGTCGACGGCGAGACGCAGCACCTCGTCGAGGTCCCACTTGTGCACGAGCACCATCTTCGAGCCGCTCATCGGAGCCGCGACGATCGCGGAGATCCCGCCGATGTGGAACAACGGACCGGTCGAGATCGACGCCGACTGGCGAGGCGGACCCGATGGCCGCCCGGAGATGGTCGCCTCCCGGATCGTGGCGAACGCCATGTTCCAGAGGCTCGCGATCATCGCCCGATTGGTGATCACCGCGCCCTTGGGTCGCCCCGTCGTGCCGGACGTGTACATGAGCGTCACCGGGTCGTCGCGGCCGAGGTCCACCACCTCCCCGGCGTCGATGGGCGCGCCGGTCGTGAGGTCGTCGAAGGCCACGTCGCCGAGGTCGCTGCGCACCCCGACGAGCGGCACCCCGTCCGGCCGCCCCGCCCCGAGCACCCGGGTGAGGCACTCCCCGTCGGCGATGAGCACCGAGACCCCCGCGTCCGCCAGCGCGTAGCCCAGCTCCGGTCCGGCCCACCACGAGTTCATGGGGACGGCAACCGCGCCGACCAGGGCCGCACCCCAGAAGGCGACGGCGAACTCGGGGAGGTTCCGCATGGCGATCGCGACGCGGTCTCCGGGTCGGACGCGAAACGTCGACGCCAGCTCGCGCGCGAGGCTGCGCTGCCGGCGGCGCATCTCGGCGTAGGTCCAGCGCTCGTCGCCGTAGACGACGTTCACGCGCTCCTCGTGGGCCTCGCCCATGGGGAACAGCTCGCCGATGGCGCGCGGGGCTCGCACGAAGTCGCGCACCCACACACCGCCGACCTGCACGGCTTCGACCTCGAACGGTGCACCCGGGCCGATGAGCCCCGCCAGCCGCGGGTCGTCGCGGTACACGGGCGCGACGTCGCGACCGCCTGGCGGGGCGCCGGTCATCCCCGAGAAGATACGGGGACCGACGGGACGGAGACGACGATGGACGACGGGGAGCTCCGGCGGCTGCTCGACATCGAGGAGATCAAGCAGGTCAAGGCGCGCTACTTCCGTTGCCTGGACACGAAGGACTGGGACGGATGGGCCCAGGTGTTCTCGCGCGACGCGCGGCTCGAGGTGCCGGAGGCCGACATGGTCGTGACGGGCAGAGCCGAGATCGTGGCTGCGGTGCGCGGCGCGCTCGAAGGAGCGCGCACCGTCCATCACGGGCACATGCCGGAGATCGAGATCACCGGTCCCGACCACGCGCGCGGCGTGTGGGCGATGTTCGACTACGTGGAGTGGCCGGCGGCGGAGTCCGGAGCCCGCATCGGGCTCCAGGGGTTCGGGCACTACCGGGAGGAGTACGCCCGTGAGGACGGCCGGTGGCGGATCACGCGCTCACGCCTCGAACGGCTGCGCATCGACCCGCTCGGCGGCGCCTCACCCACACTCGACGCGTGACCCCGGGCCGTCAGCTGGTCGGCGCGTCGCCGCCCGATCGCCCGACGGGCACGAGGCCCCGCGGCAGCGGCCACAGGCCGTCCGCAGGGGTCACGATCCCGGGAGCCGCGGCGACCACCGCCGGGATCGCGTTGATCGCGGGCATGGCGGTGAGGATCATGCCCAGCACCATGAACTCACCGAAGGTCGTGGCGCGGAAGTTGGGCGGCGGCAGGATCTGCACCTTGGTGCGGATCGTCGGCCGCCCCGCGACCTCGATGAGGTAGCCCTCGTCGACCGGCCAGTCGGGCTCGAGGGTCCGACCCTTGCGCCAGCGGACCCGGAGCTCGACGATCGAGCGGCCGCCCACCCGGCCTTGCCAGCTCGCGGCCACTCCGGCCACGCACCCGGCGGCGATGCTCCACGAGCCCAGGTCGAGATCGACGGTCGTCTGCGCGTACTCGGCTTCGCACACGACGTCGTCGAGCTCGACCCCGAGCGCGTCGGCGACCATGCGGACCGCGTCCTCGAACACGGCGGTGCCCGACGCGGTCATCGACGGGAGGCTCGGATCGTCGATCGGTCGGCCGAAGCCGACGGGGATCTCCGTGCCCGGCGAGTCGTAGCCCGTGGTGTCGGCCGACTCGGTCACGGTGATCTTGTCGATGCGGTCACAGCAGCTCGCGGAGACGATCGCCAGGAGCTCGACGAGGCCGGGATGGATCCCGGTGCCGAACACCGACGCACCCCCACGCACGCAGGCCTCCGCGATGCGCCGGCGGCCGTCGCCGAGGGAGTGACCGGTGACGAACGCCGCCGTGCTGACGATGTTGACGCCCGCCTCGAGGATGCGCACCATCTCGTCGACGTCCACCATCATCGGGTTGTAGACGACGCAGTCGGGCGCCAGCGCGAGGAGCGCGTCGACGTCGTCCGTCGCGACGACACCGATCGGCCCGATGCCACTCAGCTCACCCACGTCCCGCCCGACCTTGTCGCGCGACCACGCGTAGCAGCCCACGAGCTCGAGATCGGGATGCGCGACGACGGCCTGCACCGAGCGCCGGCCGACGTTGCCCGTCGTCCACTGCACCACGCGGTGGGTCATCGCATCACCCTCCCGAGCTCGAGCTCGACCGGTTCCGGTCAACGTATCCCTGCGGGTCGAGACGTCTCCAGGGAATCGACCCCGGCGTCGCCCGTCGCCTCACACCGCTGTCCCGGGGTGAC
>BTUT01000231.1:0-5532 GCA_045862935.1 Acidimicrobiia bacterium | reverse complement strand
CACGATCACGAGGAGGCCTTCGCGCTCGCGGATCGGGTGGCGGTGGTCCGTGCGGGCCGCATCGAACAGGACGACGACGCCGCCACCGTTTGGCGACGGCCCGCCACCGCCTTCGTCGCGGACTTCCTCGGCTACAACGTGACCCGAGCCTTCGGCCCGTTGCTCGCCGTCCGCCCGGATGGGCTGACCCTCGTCACCGGCCCGGGCGCCGGGACCGCGATCTCCGGGGCCGTGGTGCCCCCGGGCGCGATCGCCTTCCCGGGCCGCGGGGCCGCGGCGCAGGCGGTGCCGGTGCAGGTCGTCGACCGCACCTTCCGGCGCGACCACTTCCGGGTGCAGGTCCGCACGGGGGCGGGCGAGTGCCTCGACGTCGCCGTGCGGGGCGCCGTCCCCGAGCCCGGCACCCGTGCCCGCCTCGCGCTCGATCCCGGCGCGGCGGTGCCGCTCACCCGCTGAGCAGCCCGAACCCCCCGGCCGGGGTGGCCCTCTGCACGGAATCTCCACACCTTCGGCGGGACTCCCGCACAGGCGTTCCGTAGCATGGTTCCCGGTGTCCGGAGCCCTTCCCCCCCGCACGATCCTCGTGATCGAGGACGAGTCGACCATCGCCGACGCCGTCGCCGCCCGACTCCGCAGCGAGGGCTTCGGCGTCGAGGTCGCTCCCGACGGGCCGTCCGGCGTGGCCGTCTGCGCGACGCTCTCCCCGGACCTCGTCGTGCTCGACCTGATGCTGCCCGGGATGGACGGGCTCGAGGTGTGCCGACAGATCCAGCGCGACCGGGCCGTGCCGGTGCTGATGCTCACCGCCCGCGACACCGAGGACGACCTCGTCGTCGGCCTCGCGGTGGGTGCCGACGACTACCTCACGAAGCCGTTCAGCGGTCGCGAGCTCGTGGCGAGGGTCCGGGCGCTGTTGCGTCGGGCCTCCCGTACCGCGGAGCCGACCGACGTCGTGCACCTCGACGGGGGCGCCGTGCGCATCGACTGCGCGCCGCGTCGGGTGGCCCGCGACGGTGCCGACATCCACCTCACACCCACCGAGTTCGACCTCCTCACCTTCCTCGCACGCCATCCAGGTCAGGTGTTCACCCGGGACCAGCTCCTCGCCGAGGTGTGGGGCTACCGCGACGGCTCGGGCGCCCGCACGGTCGACTCCCACATCCGCGCGCTCCGTCGCAAGCTCGGCGCGGATGTGGTCCGCACGGTGCACGGCGTGGGCTACGCCGCGAACGACACCGCACGGGGGTCGGCGGCGTGAAGCGGCCCTCGGTCCGGGATCTCCACGTCGGCGACGTGCACGTGCGCGATCTCGATCTCCACCGTCCGCTCGACCGGCTCCCGTCGATCAAGTGGAAGCTCGGCTTCGTCATCGCGGCCGCGGTGGGGATGACCGTGTTCGTGTTCTGGATCGGGATCAAGCTCGGCGTGTGGCCCTCGGTGTCGGGCGTGCTCGCGGCCCTCGTCGCGATGGGGCTCGTGTGGTTCCTGTCGCGGGGGATGACCTCGCCGCTGCGCGAGATGGCTGAGGCCGCCGACGCCATGGCGAGAGGCGATTACTCGCAGCGGGTCACCGCCACCTCCCACGACGAGGTGGGCGCGCTGGCACGCGCCTTCAACGAGATGGCCGCCGAGCTCGCCGAGACCGACCGGCAGCGCCGCGACCTCGTCGCCAACGTGTCCCACGAGCTGCGCACCCCGATCGCCGCACTGCAGGTGCAGCTCGAGAACCTCGTCGACGGCGTGGCCGAGCCCGATCCCGCGACCTTCCGGGTGATGCTGGCGCAGGTGGAGCGCCTCGGCCGGCTCGTGCGGCAGATCCTCGACCTGTCGCGGCTCGAGTCGGGGGCGGTGCCCCTCGAACGGTCCCGCTTCCGGGTGGAGCCGCTGCTCGAGGGTGCCGTGCGCGAGCAGCAGCTCCACGGCACGCCCGTCGCGGTCGACGTCGACGTCGACCCCACGGACCTCACCGCCGACGGCGACCCCGAGCGGGTGCACCAGGTCGTGGCGAACCTGCTCGAGAACGCGGTGCGCTACACCCCGACAGGCGGCCGGGTCGTGGTGCAGGCGCGCCGCGGGCGTGACGGTGTGGTCATCGAGGTGATGGACGAGGGCCCGGGGATCCCCGACGGCGAGCGGGTGCGGGTGTTCGAGCGCTTCTACCGAGCCGACGCCGCCCGCGCGACGCGCGACGGCGGGGCCGGACTCGGGCTGGCCATCGCCCGCTGGATCATCGACCTCCACGGCGGCGACATCCACCCCGAACCCCGCGAGCCCCACGGCTGCCGCATGGTCGTGACCCTTCCCAAGAGCTAGGACAACCTTCCCGGTACGCAGGAGCGATGATGAGCTTGACCCCGATCGAAGACGCACTCCGCAGGATCCGCCGCGGCGAGATGGTCCTCGTCGTCGACGACGAGGACCGCGAGAACGAGGGCGACCTCACCATGGCCGCGAGCTGGGTCACGCCCGAGGCCATCAACTTCATGCTGCGCTGGGCCCGGGGGCTCGTCTGCAGGCCCGCAGCGCCCGAGGTGCTCGACGGGCTCGAGCTCGGTCCGATGGTCGCGCCGGAGCACGCCGGCTGCGACACGGCGTTCACGGTGTCGATCGACCACCTCGAGGCCGGCTCGGGCATCGGCGCCGCGGATCGGGCCCACACGATCCGGCGCGCCATCGCGCACGACGCGGTGCCCGGCGAGTTCAAGCGACCCGGTCACGTGTTCCCGCTCCGGGCGCAGTCGGGCGGCGTCCTCGTGCGGCGCGGCCACACCGAGACCGCGGTGGACCTCGCGCGCCTCGCCGGGCTCCCGCCGGTCGCGGTGATCTGCGAGGTGCTCGACGACGACGGGTCGCCCGCGCGCTTCGAGTTCCTCCGGCGCTTCGCGACCGACCACCGCATCGCCATGGTGTCGGTCGAGCAGGTGGTGCAGTACCGCCTCGGGCCCGACACCCGCGACGCCGGCGTGTCCGGCACGTCCGGCGTGTCCGGCACGTCCGGCGTGTCCGGCGCCCGGACCTCCCCCGACGCATCCGGTGCGCACGACCACCGGACCTCCCCCGACACCCACCCCGCCCGCGACCGCGCCCCCGCCACCCTCGTCCTGTAACCCTCGCCCCATGATGCGTCCCTCGCCCCCGCGACGCGAGGGGTGAGGGACGCACAGTCGGAGGGGGCGTCCGACACCGCACGGGGCCGGATCAGACTCAACCCGGATCCGCGCCCAGTTCAGGGGCCGGACTCCGCGTCCGACCCCTCGCCGAGCTCGCGCAGCGCGACGCCCAGCGCCTCGCGGAGCCGGCGGGCGCTCTCAGGTGCCAGGTGCGCGACGACCCCGCTCCCGGCGCGTCCCGCCTCCTCGAGGGTGAGCACCACCCGCGGCTCGCCGAACCCGCAGCCGTCGCAGTCGTCGCTGATCGCGACGGCCCACGACGCGGGTGGTCGCTCGTCGTCGGCGGGGTGATCGTCGAGTGCGTCCAGGATCGATCGCCGCACCGGGGCCTCCTCCATCGTCGGGCCGATCAGGCGTGCACGAGCGACAGGACGAGCCCGGCCTGTCCCACGTGGTACGTCACGATGATCGCGAGTCGCGCACCGCGCAGGTTCCCGCTCTCGCGTCGCACGAAGCGAGTCTCGCCGATCAGGGCGTCGGACACGAAGAACAACCATGCGCCCGCGATCGCCCAGGCGTTGCCCCATCCCGTCGCGCACGCCACCATCGCGCCGATCACGGTGACGTACGCGCCGACGGGCCCGACGAGCGCAGGAACGATCCGGCGCACCGCGCGCAGGAGCCGCACACCGATCGGGACCACGACCGCCGCCGCGACCACGATGCCCACGGCGAGCTGACCCACCGACCCCGGGCCGAGCACGAACCCGACGACATAGGCCGCGTGCGCGCCCAGGAACGCGGCGAGACCCGCCCCGAACCGGTCGCTCGGGAGCATCAGGAGCACGTCACCGGCGAGTGAGAGCGTGAGCGCGACGACGAACGCCGTCCGCATGTCGCGGTGGACCGGATCGAGTGCGATCGCGACCGCGATGAGGCCCAGGGTCGTGAGCGGCTTCACGACGTACTCCAATGGGCGGCGGTGGGTCACCACCGCGACCCAGTCGAGCACGGCCGCGCCCGCGGTCAGCCCCAGGAGCGCCCACGCGAGGCCGGTCACCGACCGAGTCTCCCAGGAGCCGGGATATCGTCCGGCTCATGGGACGACTCGACGGCAAGGTGGCGATCATCTCGGGTGCTGCACGCGGGCAGGGCGAGGCCGAGGCCCGGCTCTTCGCCGAGGAAGGTGCACTCGTCGTCCTCGGCGACGTGCTCGACGAGCGCGGCACGGCGGTAGCCGACGAGATCGGCAGCGCGGCTCGCTACACGCACCTCGATGTCCGCGACGAGGCGAGCTGGTCGGCCGCGGTCGCGCTCGCCGAGGCGGAGCTCGGACCGGTGAGCGTCCTCGTGAACAACGCAGGGATCCTGCGCTTCACGCGACTGGTCGACACCTCCGTCGAGCAGTTCCGCGAGGTCGTGGACGTGAACCAGGTCGGACCGTTCCTCGGGATGAAGGCCGTCGTGCCGTCGATGACGGGGGCGGGGGGTGGCTCGATCGTCAACATCTCGTCCACCAACGGGCTGGCCGGGTTCCCCGCGACGATCGCCTACACGGCCACGAAGTTCGCGGTGCGGGGGATGACGAAGACCGCGGCCATGGAGCTCGGACCGCTCGGCATCCGGGTGAACTCGATCCACCCCGGCGGGGTCGACACCGAGATGATCCGTCCGGGAGGCGAGGTGGACGGGCTCCCCGACGCCGGCACGCTCGACACGCGCTTCGTCGACCTCCCCCTCGGGCGGGTCGGACGGGCGATCGAGATCGCGCGCCTCGCCCTGTTCCTGGCTTCCGACGAGTCGAGCTACTGCACGGGCTCGGAGTTCGTCGCCGACGGGGGGATGCTCGCCGGTCCCCTCAACGCCCGCTGACCCCGCCCCGCCCGACCCGACGTGCGTCCCAGGAGCACGCCTGCGCGGCGGTGGGACGCACGTCAGGGGGTAGAGCGCGGTCAGCGGAGGCGCCACTCCTGACGGCGTCCCGAGGTGAACGCCGCCTGGCCCGCCCGCAGGCCCTCGGCGTCGGAGCCCATCGCGATCCACGAGTACGCCTGGCCCAGGGCCTGCTTCTCGCCGATGTCGCGCGCCGCCCACAGGGCTCGGATCGTGCCCTGCACGGCCAGCGGCGGGTACGACGCGATCGTCTCGGCCGCCCACCGCGCGCGCTCGTGGAGCTCGGCGAGCGGGCACACCTCGGACACGAGCCCGATGTCGTACGCACGCTGGGCCGACACCCGCTCGGCGTTGCCCAGGATCGACAGCCGCATGATCTCGGGGAACGGCATCTTGTGGAGCATGTGGATCGGCTCGAACGCGGTCGGCATCCCGTAGCTCACGTGCGGGTCGAAGAACGTGGCGTGATCGGCGGCGATGATGAACTCCACCTCGCCGAGCATGTAGAAGGCGCCGCCACAGGCCATGC
>BTUT01000230.1:0-5546 GCA_045862935.1 Acidimicrobiia bacterium | reverse complement strand
CGTCGAGAAGGAGACCTGCTCGGCGTAGCCGGAAGCGATCGCCCGCAGGTAGTGCTGGTGCGCCGCGCTGGTGACCGGCATGGGCACCGCCAGGTCCCGGGCCGTCTGGAGCGCGAGCGCGACGTCCTTCTCGGCGAGCGCGACGGAGAAGCCGGCGGCGTCCCACTCGCGCGACAACGTCGGGCGGGCGAGGCCGAGGAACAACGACGCGGAGCCTGCGGCGAGCACGCCGTCGAGCGCGTCGGGATCCATGCCCGCCTTGGTGGCGAGGACCACGGCCTCCTGGTGCACGAGCCCGCTGCAGAGGAAGATCGCGTTGTTCACCAGCTTGGCCAGCGTCCCCGCTCCCGCGTCAGGGCCGAGGTCGAAGACGCGCCCGGCGTAGGCGTCGAGGAACGGGCGCGCGGCGGCGAGCGCGGCCGGCGGCCCGCGCGCGTGCACCGCGAGCGTGCCGGCTTCCACTCCCATCGGACCACCCGAGACGGGTGCGTCGAGGAAGCGGATCCCGGCGCGCTCGGCCTCGCCGGCGACGCGCCGAGCCGACTCGACCGAGACGGTGCTGTGCCCGACGTGCACGGTCCCGGGCGCGGCCGAGCCCGCGATCTCGGTGGCGACGACCTCGACCTCGGCCGGGCCGGGGAGCGAGGTGATCACCACCCGGCACCGGCGGGTGAGGTCGCCGGTGGTCGCGGCACCGATCGCGCCGAGGGCGACGAGCGGGTCGGTGGCGGTCGCTCGGGCGTCGTGGACCACGACCTCGTGCCCGGCCCCGAGCAGACGCCGAGCCATCGCGGTGCCCATGGTCCCGGTGCCGATGATGCCGACGGCTCCCATGCTCAGACCTCGCGTGGCTGGGCGGCGGGCGAGGGGCGCTCGAGCTCGACCACGAGGCGACGGATCCCGGAGTGCCGGTTGCTGCGGGTCCACTCCACCGGCTCCACGACACGGACCTCGGAGAAGCGGGGGAGCAGCTCCTCGAACAGCACGCGGATCTCGAGTCGGGCGAGGTGGGCCCCGAGGCAGTAGTGGATGCCGTGACCGAACCCGATGTGGGGGTTGGGGTCGCGGGTGAGGACGAACTCGTGGGCGTCGGGGAACACGAGCTCGTCGCGGTTGGCCGAGCCCTCCCACACCAGCACCTTGTCGCCGGCGGCGATCGCCACCCCGTGCAGCTCGGTGGCGCGGGTCGCGGTGCGGCGCTTCGACGGGGACGGCGTGGTCCAGCGCACGATCTCGTCGACCGCGGTGGGGAGGAGCGCTGGGTCGTCGCGCAGCTGGCGGAGCTGGTCGGGCCGCTCGGCGAGGGCGAGGAGGCCGCCCGCGATCGCGTTGCGGGTGGTCTCGGCGCCGGCACTGAAGAGCAGCGAGAAGAACATGTACAGCTCGGCGTCGGTGAGGCGGGGCGGGTCGGCGTCGTCGAGCGTGGCGTGGACGACGATCGAGAGCATGTCGTCGCCGGGGTTGCGGCGCTTCTCGGCGATGAGCTCGTTGCCGTACTCGAACATGCGCGCGCGGGCTTCCTCGGCGTCGAGGTCCGGCTCGAACGACTTGCGCGAGCCCCGGAAGTCGAACCCGGGCTCGACGGCCTCGAACAGCCAGTGCCGCTCGGCCTCGGGCATGCCGAGCAGCAGGCAGATCATCTGCATGGGCAGCTCCGCCGCGACGTCGCGCAGGAAGTCGAAGGGAGTGGCATCCTCCACGTCGTCGAGGAGTCGCCGGGCCCGGGCGCGCAGGTCGTCCTCCACCCGCTGGATCATCCGGGGCGTGAGGCCCGAGCTCACGAGACGACGGATGCGGGAGTGGCGCGGGTCGTCCATCATGTTCAGCACCTGGCCCGCGACCGGGAGGTCCTGGAGGAGGGTGCCGCCGTAGGGCCGGGTGCCGCCGGTCTCGGACGAGTACGTCGCCGGGTTCCGCAGCACCTCGAGGGTCTCCGCGTGGGTGGCGACCGACCAGAACCCCTCGCCGTCGGGGGTGTGCTCGGTCGGCTCGTGCCACCGCACCGGCGCCTCGCGCCGGTGGATCACGAACAGCTCGTGGGGGAAGCCGTTCGCGAAGTTGTCGAGGTCGGTGAGGTCGAACTCCGACAGGGTGGTCATCGCGCACTCCTCGGTCCGGCGGCGACGGGCGCGATCGGGAGGCGCGCGGCGATCGCGTCGGCCGCGGCCCGGACCTGCGCACCGAGGCGATCGCCGACCTCGGCGTCGAAGCGACTCGCGGGGAGCGCGATCCCGACGCCGCCCACGGGGACCCCGGCCCGCAGGATCGCCGCGCCGATCTGCGTCACGCCGTCCATCCACTCGCGGTCGACCACCGCCCAGCCCCGCCTGCGGACCAGCTCGATCTCCTCGGCGAGTGCCGCCGGGTCGGTGGTGGTCGCGTCGGTGAACGCGGTGCTCGCCGACCCGATCACCGCGGCGCGCGTCTGCTCGTCGGTGTGGGCCAGGAAGGCCCGGCCGGTGGAAGCCACCGCCAGGGGCGCGCGCGTGCCCACGGCCTGGATGACGCGCAGGACACCGGTCCCTTCCCAGTGCCCGATCACGACGACCTCGTCGCCATCGGGCGCGGCGAGGGTCACCGACTCACCGCAACGGTCACGCAGCTCGATGCACACCGGCGCGGCCACCGAGCGCAGGGGGTGCTCGCCGTGGTTCACGAGGCCGATGACGTGCGCCGCGACCTCGAAGCGCTTCGTACCGTCGCGTGCGGGCTCGACCCAGCCCGCGTCGACGAGCGTGGAGATCGCCCGGTGGGCGGTGGTCGTGGGCAACGGGACCCGCCGGGCCACGTCGGCGAGGCCGACCGGCTGGCGGTTCGCGATCACCTCGAACACCCGCAGGGTGTTGTGCACGCTCCGCACGTGAGCCCCCGATCATCCGTGCTGCGGAAGTCTCGTTCCGCGATGCGGATGGAGCAAGTCGGCTCGTCGCGCTGGACGGGTGGGCGGCCGGCGACCGCGCCCGATCAGGCCACCGTTCGACCGGGAAGCGGACGATCACTACGCTCCGGCTCGTCGTCGAGGGAGACCGCCGAGGGAAGGGTTCGGGTCTCGTGGTCGGACGCGTACGTGAGCTGTGGCGCTACCCGGTGAAGTCGATGCGGGGTGAGCGGATCGCCGAGACCGACGTCGTCGCCACCTACGGCATCCCCGGCGATCGGGGCTGGGCGATCCGCGACGAGGAGTCGGGTGAGATCCGGGGCGCGAAGCACATCGTCGACCTCGTTCGGCTGGCCGCCCGCTACCTCGAGGCCCCGAAGGGCGCGGCGACGCCGCACGTCGAGATCGATCTCGGTGACGGTGCCCGCGTGCGCAGCGACGACCCGGAGGTGGCCGCGGTGCTGTCGGCTCGGCTGGGCCGCCCCGTGACCCTCTGGCCCCGACGACCGGCCGACGATCTCGCCCACTACCGCCGGTACGCCGCGATCGACGAGGCGGAGTTCCGGCGCCAGCTCGCGTTGCTGCCCGACGACCCGGTGCCGGACTACGCGGCGATGTCACCGCCCGAGCTGCTTGCAGAGCTGGCGGAGTTCGTCGTGCCGCGCGGCACCTACTTCGACGCCTTCCCGCTCCACGTGCTCAGCACCACGTCGCTCGCGTCCCTGGCGCGCGCGCTGCCGGAGTGCGCCATCGACGTCCGGCGCTTCCGACCGAACGTCCTCGTCGACCTTCGCGACGACGTCGCGGGCTTTCCCGAGATCGACTGGTGCGGCCGCCACGTGCGCATCGGCTCGGTCTTGGCCGAGGTCGTGCAGCCCATGTCGCGCTGCTCGATGGTGACCCTGCCGCAGGCGGACCTGCCCCGCGAGCGCCAGATCATGCGCACCCTGGTGCGCGAGACGTCGATGAACCTCGGCGTCGCCCTGAACATCGTCGAACCGGGCCACGTCGCCGAGGGCGACCCGGTCGAGATCGTCGACTGACCGTCCGGGACCGACGGCGGCGGCGCCGCCGCGACCGCTTCCGAAGAAGCCGAAGAACAGAAGGGACGGAATGGTGGCGAGCATCGAGCGGATCAATCCCGAGGGTCTCCTCGAGCCGGTGGGCTTCACCCACGCGGTGCGGGTGTCGGGTGGCACCACCATCTACGTGTCGGGCCAGGGGGCCTACACCGCGGACCACGTGCTCGTGGGCCCGGGTGACTACTACGAGCAGAGCAAGCAGGCCTTCACCAACGTGCTGCACGCGCTGCGAGGCGCCGGTGCGACCTTCCAGGACGTCGTGAAGGCGACCTACCTGGTCGTCGACCTGAACCCGACCGCGCTCGAGGGGTTCGTCCGGGCGATGAACGAGGTGCTCGGGCCCGACGCCGTGCACCCGGCGGCGACGCTCATCGGGGTGCAGGCACTCGGCTACCCCGAGATGCTCGTCGAGTTCGAGGTCGTGGCCGTGGTGTGATCGGGCACGCACCCGAGGTGGGTGACACGCCCACCGCGCCCCAACGGTCAGCGCTGGGCGAGCGGGAGGTACCCCGCCCATTCCTCGTCGTCGAGGAAGCGCACCGCCCGGTAGCGGAGCTGCCACGGGTCGCGGTCCACGTAGATGTCGAAGGTGCGTCCGGCCATGAGGCACTCGACGCGCCCGTCGCGGGTCGCGAGGTAGGCGAAGTCGGCGACCGCGTGGATCTCGTCGCCCGAGGACGACGCGAGGACGTTCGTGGTGACATGGGCACCGGGACCGTGCGGCCGCTGAGCGTTGCCCCGTCCGATCAGGTCCTGGATCGCCGCCCGACCCCGGACGACGTGGCCTCGCCAGTCGAAGACGGCGTCCTCGGTGAAGAGGAGGATCCAGTCGTCGTAGCGCCGGCCGTCCCAGAGGTGCGCGTAGCGACTCGTGAGCCACCGCGCGACCGCGAGGGCGTGGGGGTCGAAGTGGTCCGGGTCGAGGCTCATCGGGCCGGGCTCGATCGGGCCGGGTTCGATCGGGCCGGGCTCGATCGGGCCGGGATCACGCGAAGCCGCCGCTGACCGTGAAGGTCTCCCCGATGCAGAAGCTGGCGCGCTCCGAGCACAGGAACCCGACGACCTCGGCGATCTCGCTCGGTGACGCCAGGCGACCGATCGCGGTCGAGGTCGCGAACGAGCTCGACGGATCGGGATCGGCACCCATGATCGCGGTCGCGGTCGGTCCGGGGGCGACGGCGTTGACCCGGATCCCGATGGTCGCGACCTCGTGGGCGACCGAGCGTGTGAACGCCACGACCGCCGCCTTCGCGGCGGCGTAGTGGGGCGCGGCCGGCGACGCGGCGAACGCGCCCATCGATGCCACGTTCACGATCGCGCCTCGGCGCGCGGGCTCCATGTGGCGCAGCGCCGCGCGGGTGCAGAAGAAGGTGCCGTCCACCATCACCGCCATGTGGCGCCGCCACAGCTCGTCGGTGGTGTTGACGGTCGTGCCGACCGAGACCCCTGGTTCACCCTGGGAGCGCCGGCGGGCGTGCTCGCGGAGGCGAGCACCGGTGCCCGGCGGTGACTGGATGAACCCGGCGTTGTTGACCAGCACGTCGAGTCGGCCCTCGCAGGCGGCGAGTCGATCGAAGGCGTCGTCC
>BTUT01000229.1:0-5554 GCA_045862935.1 Acidimicrobiia bacterium | reverse complement strand
CGTCCGACATCGACGGCGCGATCGCACCGGTGGCATCGGGCGTCGCCGACTGCGCGTTCACCGCGGCGCCCACCCATGCGTTCCTGTGGCGCGCGGGCGAACACGGTGCGGTCGGAGTCAACCACGACCACGCCGCGCGGCTCCGCCGGCAGGATCGTGAACCCGAGTACGTCGAGGCCGGATCCGTCTACGCCATGCGCACCCAAGGGTTCCGCGAGGCCGGCCATCGATTCTTCGGCCGCATCGCACTCCACGAGATCCCGGCGGAGCGCGCGCTCGAGATCGACGAGCCCATCGACCTCGTGATCGCCGAGTCGCTCGGAGCCGTGCTCGCCGCCTCACCCCGTGCCCCGACGAGCGGCCGGGCGGACGACCTCGGTGGGGATCGCCTTCCCGACCAGATCGACGCACTGGTCCTCGACTTCGACGGCGTCCTGACCGACAACCGGGTGATCACGCTCCAGGACGGCACCGAGGCCGTGATCGCCGACCGGTCCGATGGGCTCGGGATCGAGCGCCTTCGCGACGCGGGCGTGCGCATGCTCGTGCTCTCCAAGGAGCGGAACCCCGTGGTGGCCGCGCGCTGCGCCAAGCTCCGGCTCGACTGCCTCCAAGGAGTCGACGAGAAGGGTCCAGCCCTCGTTCGTTGGATCGCCGACCAGGGCCTGGACGCTCGCCACGTCGTCTTCGTGGGCAACGACGTGAACGATCTCGACTGCTTGCGCCTCGCCGGCTGTGGGGTCGTCGTGGGCGACGCACATCCCGACGCGGTCTCGATCGCGGACGTGGTGCTGACACGATCGGGCGGCCGGGGTGCGGTGCGCGAGCTCTCAGACCTCGTCCTCGCCCACCTCGACCTCGCTCCCTGACCCGGCGAGGTCCTTGGCCCGGGCGAGCCGCGCGTACGTCGCGAGCACCTTCTCCACCACGGCGCGCTCGTCGAAGTGCGCCCGAGCACGAGCCCGGGAGGCCTGCCCGAACGCCGCTCGCCGCGCCTCGTCCGCGAAGCTCTCGACCGCGGACGCGATCGCGACGGGGTCGCGCACCGGCACGAGGACACCGTTGACGCCCTGCTCGACGACCTCTCGGCAACCGCGCACGTCGGTCGCCACGATCGGGAGGCCCATGGCCGCGGCTTCCATCGCCGCCCGAGGGAAGCCTTCACGGTGGGACGCGAGCACGAACACGTCGCTCGCCGCGAGGATCTCGACGACGTCGTCGCGGTGCCCGAGCACTCGTACGCCATGCGCGCGCGCCGATTCGACCAACGCGTGCGGGAGGGCGTCGGCCTTCTCGGAGTCGTCACCGCCCACGCAGACGAGCACGAACCGGTCGGGGTCCAGGATGCGCATCGCGGCGAGCAGCTCGGGGTAGCCCTTCTCGCGCACGAGGCGCCCGACGGTCGTGACGGCCACCTGTCCGGGCCGGATGCCGAGCTCCGAGCGGAGGGCATCGCGTGTGCCCGCCGGGACCCGGGAACGGTTGAACCGGGCGAGGTCCACACCGTTGCCGAGGAGCTGTGCCCGCGGCGAGATCCACCAGCGATGGAGCTGCGCGAGGTCCTCGGGGTTCTGCACGAGCTCGGCGTCGGAGAAGCGGGCGGCGACACCTTCGAGCGTGTACACCGCCATGCGCTTCACCCAGCGGTCGTCGGGCGCGGCGTAGAGGCCGTGCACGGTGTTCACCACGATCGGGACGCCCGCGAGCCGTCCGACGACCCGTCCGTAGAGCCCCGGCTTCGGGTTGTGCGTGTGGAGCACGTCCGGCGCCTCGTCCCGCAGGACCTGCCACAGCTCGCGCGCGGCGCGCAGGTCGGCGAGGGGGTCGAAGGAACGTGTGGACGACCCCAGCGCCCGGTGGCGGATGCCCAGGGACTCGAGCTCGTCGACCCACGGTCCGGGGGCGCTGATCCCGATCACCTCTCCGCCGCCGTCGATGACCGCTCGCATCTGCGCCAGCAGGAGGTAGCGCAGGCTCATGTCGACCGTGGTGAGATGCGCGACCTTCATCGGAGCCTCATCGTGCGACCCGCGCCCGGCGCCGTCGCAGCGCCTCGCCGTACACCGCCTCGATGCGCGCGACCGATCGAGCGGCCGAGTAGCGCTCGGCCGACTCGGCCGCACCAGCCGCCAGGCGGGCCCGCAGCGCGGGATCGGCGCCCCGCAGGATGGCCGCGGCCAGGGCCGGTGGGTCGCGAGGCTCCACGAGCAGACCGTCCACACCGTCGGTGACCGCCTCCGCCAAGCCTCCCACCGCCGTCGCGACCACGGGCACGCCGAGCGCGAAGGCCTCCATCACGGCCACCGGCAGCCCCTCGTGGCCCGACGCCAGCACGAACAGGTCGCCCGCCGCGATCACCCGCCGCGCGTCGTCGCGGTAGCCGAGGAGCCGGAAGCGGTCTCCGAGCCCCAGCGCCGCGTGGCGCGCACGCACCTCGGCCTCGAGTGGCCCCTGGCCGGCGGCCGCGAACGTCACCGGGGCCCCCGCGTCGATCACCTGACGCGCGGCGGCCAGGAGATCCGGGTACCGCTTGTTCTCGCGGAGGTTCGCCACCGTCACCGCGAGCACGTCGTCCGGACCCACTCCCAGCTCCGCGCGCGCGCGTTCGCGCTCACGCCGGTGAGCGCGCACGCGGGCCAGGTCGATGCCGTGCGTCACCACCTCGGCACGCGCGCCCGCGGCCGGCGACATCGAGTCGGCGACCTCGACCGACACCGCGATGACGGCGTCGTTCATGGCGAACGTGGCCCGGTTGATGGCGCGCGTGGCCCGATGGTGGGACGGCCAGCGGTTGTGCTCCGTGTACACCATCGCGGTCGATGGGAAGCCGGCGCGGATCACGAACCGCGCGATCGCAGCCGACACCGGCGAGTGCGCGTGCACCACGTCGAAGCCACCGGAGCGCACGAGCGACGCGAACCTCCACACCCACCGGGGATCGGCTTCGGTGCGAGCTCCGAAGCAGTGCGTCGGCACCCCGAGCTGCTCGATCTCTGCCACGAGGTGCTGCTTCCACGGGAGCAGGTACCCGACCTCGAACCGGAATCGGTCACGATCGCCCGCGCGCGCGTGCTCCACGAGGAGCCGTTCGGCGCCCCCGGGTCCGAGCCCCTTCGTGAGCCACAGCACCCGGATCACCCCTTCGTGCTCCGGTGCTTCGCCCGTCTGCTCCAGCCGCCCGGTCACCGGATGCCCGAGAGCTCGAGCGCTTCCCGATAGAACTCGTTCGACGCGGCGAGCCGCGCCGGCTCGTCGAAGCCCTCGAGCCGACCCTCGTGCAGCACCATGATCCGGTTGCAGATCTCGACCGTCGACATGCGGTGCGCGATGACGAACACGGTGGCGCGCGGGGCGAGCTCCGAGAGCGTCTCGCGGATGAGTGCCTCGGACCGCACGTCGAGCGCACTCGTGGGCTCGTCGAGCACCAGGATGTCGGGTTCCTCCACCAGCGCGCGGGCGATGCAGAGGCGCTGGCGTTGACCGCCGGAGATCTGGCCCCCGCGCTCACCCACGAAGCTGTCGTAGCCGCCCGGCATCGCCACGACCTCGTCGTGGAGGTTCGCGCGCCTCGCCGCCCGCTCGATGGACTCGCGCGCCACATGCTCCCGGAAGAAGGCGATGTTCTCCGCGACCGAGCCCGCGAACAGCCAGGTGTGCTGGGGGACGAAGGCGACCCGCCGGTACCAGTCCGAGAGCGAGAGCCCGCGGACGTCGCGGCCGTCGACCAGGATGCGGCCCTCCGTCGGGTCGCGCAGCCGGAGCAGGAGCTGGACCAACGTCGACTTGCCCGCCCCCGAAGGGCCCACGATCCCCACGATCTCACCACGGGCCACGCGGAACGAGAGCCCCGTCAGGGTCGCGATCCCGGGTTCGTAGTGGAAGCCCACCCGGTCGAACTCGATGTCCCCGATGCGTGCGCAGGGCTCGCCCCCGCGGTCCACTGCTGCGAGCCGGTAGCGCTCGATCTCGTCGCGGAGGATCTCGAGCTGCGGCGCCGTGGCATGGAAGGCCTGGTACGCGTTCTGGAGCACCTGCGCGTAGGAGAGTGAGCGGATCATCACGAGCACGACCCCGCCGATCGCGCCGAGACGGCCGATGTTCGCGAGCTCGATCACCGCGACGCACGCCACGATCAGCAACAGCGCGGTCGTCTGGTAGAGGAGCGGGCCGGTCTGCTGGAGCGTGCGGAGCCTCCGCTCGGCCTCCGCCACGTTGCGGACGGTGGCCTTCGTGCGGGCCAGCACCTCGTCCCTCACACCGAACACCCGGACCTCGAGCATGCCGTCGGCGATCTCGTTGACGTCGGCCGCCATCTCCAGGGTGGCGGTCGCGCTGCGCTGTGCGCGGAGGCGGACCTGCGTGCGCAGCGGCCGGAGCAGGGCCGCCATCGCGATCCCGGCGATCACCACCACCACCGCGGCCACCGCGTTCACCGCGAACGCGGTGACCGCGAAGGCGACGAGGCTGAAGAACGACACGAGGCTCTGCGACAGCAGCGACATCGCGCCCGCCGCGGTGGCCGCGAAGCTCGACACGATCTCCGGGAGCCGGCCGCGGCGTTCGTTGGCCTGGAGCGTCCACGAAGCATCCACGAAGCCCTCGAGCGTCTGCTCCCGCACCTCGGTCGCGACCGCGACCCACAGTCCGGTACCGATGCGAACGACGACGAGCTGCGCGAGGGCCCGGGCGAGGACGAGCAGCACCGCGATCGCGATCAGGGCCCAGAAGTCGACGTCGGCGCTCCCCAGTGGGCCCAGGGTGATCGTGACCTCGGTCGAGCTCGATGCGAGGGCGAACGCGAGACGGGCCACGATGACCAGCACGAGGGCTTCCGCGAAGCCGCCGCCGGCCGAGAGCACCGCGAGGAGCCAGAGCCGGCGGCGGCGGCGGCCGAGGAACGCGGTGGACAGCCCGATCGTCGCGCGCAGCCCGTGATCGGGAGCGGCCCTAGCCATGGGGACCCACGCGCCCGCCCGCCGCGACGTGCGCACGCGGCACGACCACGAAGTCGACGTCGTCCTCGCCGATCACCCACCCCGCCCAGGCGCGCAGGGTCTCGTCGGCGCGGAAGCCGTCGGCGCTCGACACGCACAGCTCGACGTTGCGATCGAGCGGGTCCCAGCCCCGATGAGCGAAGTCGAACCGGTTGGTGAACGCGGTCGGGATCCAGGCGCGCCGCAGGAAGAACAGGTATGCGTGACGGCGGGCGCGAGCGGTCATCTCGGCCGTCAGCGGTCCGAGCTCGTGCAAGTGGGCGACGCGGTCGAGGTACTCGTCGACGGTCTCCGAGTCGTACGTGAACCCGAGCCCCGCGTAGGAGCCCGTTCCGGCGGTGAGCACCGGCTTGGAGAAGCACGGCATCTCGATGCCCGGCGTCCCCCGCACGGTGAGGCCGTAGTCCGCGAACTCGTAGAGCGACCGAGTGCTGATGCGGGTCTCCGGACTGAGGAGCCTGACGTGCTCCGGGAGCACCGGGAAGTGGTCGCGCACGAGCACGACCTCGGAGGACTCCCCCTCGACGTCACCGTGCGCGACGCGAAAGACGTTCGACGGA
>BTUT01000228.1:0-5560 GCA_045862935.1 Acidimicrobiia bacterium | reverse complement strand
GCCGCGGCCGGCGACCGCTTCGACCGCGCCGTCGACTTCTACGGCATGATCCGCGTGCCGGAGGGCTGGCGGGGGCCGAACCTGCGCGAACCGCTCGAGACCGCGGCGGAGGTGTGCCCGACGCTCGCGATCCTCGGCGGTGTGGACCCCTTCACCCCACCGGCCGACATCGACGCGCTGCGCGCGGTCTGGAGCGACCGTCCCGACTGCGAGATCGTGGTGTATCCCGAGGCCGACCACGGGTTCGTGCACGCCCCGGAGCGCCCTGCGCATCGCGCCGACGACGCCGCCGACGCGTGGCAACGGGCCCTCGCGTTCATCACCCGCGACTGACCGGCGCCGACCGCACCGAGCTCGCGGGGCGCCGAGTGACCGGCGCCGACCGCACCGAGCTCGCGGGGCGCCGAGTGACCAGCGCCGACCGCACCGAGCTCGCGGGGCGCCGAGTGACCGGCGCGGACCGCATCGAGCTCGCGGGGCCCCGGCGGCGGGCGCGGAGCCGGAGCCGCGCCGTGGCCCTTGCCAGCGTGGCCCTTACAGCGTGGCGCGGTCCTCGAGGGCCTGGCGGTCGAGGATGTGGTACTGGCCTCGACCCTCGATCTCCATCCAGCCCAACCGGGTGAAGAGGGCGAGGGCCTTGTTCACGCGCTCGCGCGACGCACCGATCATCGACGCCAGCTCCTCCTGGGTGAGCGGGATCGTGAAGCGGTCCTGGCCTCCGGCCAGCTCGAGGAGACGCTTCGCGGTGCGGGCCGGGACGTCGCGGAACACCGCGTCGGCGAGCACCTCGTCGGTGGCGCGGAGCCGCTCGGCCAGGAGGCGCACGATCACCCACAGCAGCTCGGGGTGGGCGTGCAGGAGGTCGAGGACGGGCGCGTAGGGCAGCGCGGCGACGACCGAGTCGGTGAGCGCCCGGCCATCGGCGGAACGCGGCGCGCCGTCGAACATCGCGAGCTCGCCGAAGAGCCCACCTTGCTCGAGGACCGCGATCACGGCCTCGCGTCCGTCGCCCGATTGCGCGGCGATCGCGATCCGTCCGTCGAGCACGACGAACATCTCCGTGGCCGGGTCGCCCTGGTGGAAGAGCAGCTCACCGCGGGCGTAGCTCCGGGTCTCCATCTGGTCGCGCAGGGCGTCGCGCATCGCCTCGGGGAAGGCCGCGAAGAGCCGCGTGGCGTCGAGCAGTCGGCGTTCGGGCACGCGGGTAAACTAGGCCCTCCGCCCGAGCCGCGCCTCGGGCCCCTGCGCGCCTCCCCCTTCCAGGAGTGTCATGACGTTTGCCGTCGGCGACAAGGTCGTCTACCCGCACCACGGTGCCGCGATCATCGAGGGGAAGGAGAAGCGGGTCTTCGACGGCCAGAAGACCGACTACTTCGTCCTGCGCATCACCTACGGCGACCTGAAGGTCTCGATCCCGGTCGAGAAGGCCGACGAGATCGGCTTGCGCGAGGTGATCAACGACGAGGAGGTGGAAGAGGTCTTCGCGGTGCTCCGCAAGAAGGAAGCCCGCATGCCCACCAACTGGTCGCGCCGGTTCAAGAACCACGTGGAGAAGCTCAAGAGCGGCGACATCTACCAGGTCGCCGAGGTGGTGCGGAACCTGTCGATCCGTGAGGCCGACAAGGGCCTCTCCGCCGGGGAGAAGCGGATGCTGGCCCGCGCCCGCCAGATCCTCGTGTCGGAGCTCACCTTCGCCCTCAACGTCGACGAGGAAGCCGCCGAGGCGCGTCTCGACGACGTGCTCGCAGGTCGCGATGCACCGCCCGCGCCGAAGAAGGCTCCGGCGAAGAAGGCCCCGGCGAAGAAGGCCCCGGCGAAGAAGGCGGCCGCTCCGAGCGCTCCGGCGAGGTCGGCCGCGGCTCCCAGGACTCCGGCGAAGAAGGCGGCCGCGGTCGCGGCGCCCAACGCCTCGGCGAAGTCGGCTGCGGCGTCCAAGACCCCGGCCGAGAAGGCGCCGGTGAAGAAGGCGGCGTCGGCGAAGACCCCGGCGAAGAAGGTTGCCGAGAAGGCGCCGGCGAAGAAGGCTACGGCCGAGAAGGCGCCCGCCAAGAAGGCCGCCGCGCCGAAGCCGGCCGCGAAGTAGGGGGAACGTGCCCGGCGTGGGGGCGGTGGTCGTGGCCGCCGGCCGCGGCGACCGGTTCGGGGCACCCAAGCAGTTCGTCGCCGTCGCCGGCGCGCGCCTCGTCGACTGGGCGGTCGACGCGTGTCGCGCCGCGTGCGACCACGTGGTGGTGGTCCTCCCCGCGGGCACGCCCTGGGACGGCCCGCCGGTGCACGCCGCCGTGGCCGGCGGTGCGACCCGGTCCGACTCCGTGCGGGCCGGGCTCGGCGCGCTCCCGCCCGACGTGGACGTCGTGGTGGTGCACGACGCCGCGCGACCGCTCGCCGGCGCCGAGCTCTTCACCGCGGTGATCGGCGCCGTGCGCGCCGGCGCCGATGGCGCGGTGCCGGGCGTCCGTGTGACCGACACGCTGAAGCGGGTCGACGGCACACGCGTCGTGGAGACCATCGACCGTTCGGCGGTGGTGGCCGTGCAGACTCCGCAGGCGTTCCGCGCCGCCACCTTGCGGGCCGCTCACGCGACCGGGGGTGAGGCCACCGACGACGCCGCGCTCGTCGAGGCGGCCGGTGGCGTCGTGGTGGTCGTCCCGGGCGAGCCCGCGAACGTGAAGGTGACCGACGCGACCGACCTCGAGCGCGTGCGCGCCACGCTGGCGACCGAGGTGGGGCGGTGAGCGCGCGCGTCGGCCTCGGGTTCGACGTCCACCCGTTCGCCGTGCCGGGCGATGGGCGCCCGCTGGTGCTCGGCGGAGTGGTGATCCCCGACGCGGCGGGTCTTGCCGGCCACTCGGATGCCGACGTGGTCGCGCACGCCGTCTCCGACGCGCTCCTCAGCGCGGCTGGGCTCCCCGACCTCGGCACGCGCTACCCCGCCGGCGACGAAGCCCATCGCGGCGCTTCCTCGACCGGCTTCCTCGCCGAGATCGTCGAGCACCTGCGCGCCGACGGCTGGGTGGCGGCCAACGTCTCGGTGGTGATCGCCGCCGAGCAGCCCCGCCTCGCTCCGCACCTGGCGGCGATCGCGGCCGGCGTCGCAGGCGTGCTCGCGCCCCTCGCGGCCGCGCCCGAGCCGGCGGTCCCCGTGTCGGTCACCCCCAAGCGCGCCGAGGGGCTCGGGGCGATCGGCCGCGCCGAGGGCATCGCGGCATGGGCGGTCGCGCTGCTCCGACGTGTCGAATCGGTCGAATGACGACCCACCCTGCTCGGTAGCCTCACCCGGTGCCCGTCCGTCTCCACGACACGCTGGTGCGCCGGAAGGTGGAGCTCACCGTGCGCGATCCCGGGCGCGTGGCGATGTACGTGTGCGGTCCGACCGTGTACGACGTGCCCCACGTCGGGCACGGTCGCACGGCCGTCACCTTCGACGTGATCCGCCGCTACCTGGTGTGGCGCGGCTACGCGGTCACGTTCGTCAGCAACGTGACCGATGTGGAGGACAAGATCATCGCCCGGGCGGCCGCGACCGGCAGCACCGAGCCCGAGGTCGCGGCGCGCTTCGAGCAGGCCTACTGGGAGCAGCTCGATCGCCTCGGCGTGCAGCGGCCGGACCACGTGCCCCACGCCACCGGGTACATCGCGTCGATGCAGTCGCTCATCGGCGAGCTGGTGGAGTGCGGGCTGGCGTACGTGGTCGAGGGGCAGGGCGTGTACTTCGACGTCGCGGCCTTCCCGGGGTACGGCGCGCTCGGGCACCGCAGCCTCGAGCAGCTGCTCGAGTCGGCCGGTGCCCGGGTCGACGTGGACGAGGCGAAGCGCCGGCCGGTCGACTTCGCGCTCTGGAAGGCCGCGAAGCCGGGCGAGCCGGCGTGGGAGTCGCCGTGGGGCCGCGGCCGTCCCGGTTGGCACATCGAGTGCTCGGCGATGTCGCTCGATCTGCTCGGGGAGGGCTTCGATCTCCACGGTGGCGGCGACGACCTCGCCTTCCCCCACCACGAGAACGAGCGCGCGCAGGCGGAGGGCGCGGGGCACGGCTTCGCGCGGCACTGGATCCACTCGGCGATGGTCCAGGTCGGCGGCGAGAAGATGGCGAAGTCGCTGGGGAACTTCACGACGCTGGCCGACGCGCTCGACGCCCACGGGGCGCGGGCCTTCCGCATGGCCGTGCTCCAGACCCACTACCGGCGAGCCATCGAGCTGGGCGACGCCGAGCTCGCCGCGGCGGCCGCGGCCGTGGAGCGCCTCGATGCCCTGGTCCGCCGGATGCACGCGGCGTCGGTCGCGCCCGCACCCGAGCCCGAGCCCGAGCGGGTGGCTCGCTTCCGGGACGTGATGGACGACGACTTCGCCACCCCGGCGGCGATCGCGGTGATCTTCGACGCCGTGAGCGCGGCGCACCAGGCACTCACCGACGGTGACCGTCATGGTGCCGCAGGGCTGCTCGCGACCGTGCGCGAGCTCGCCGCGGCCCTCGGCCTCGACCTCGCGGCGCCCGGGTCCCACGACGCGACGCTCGCCGGCGAGATCGACGCCCTCGTGGCCACCCGCGACCAGGCGCGGGCGTCTCGCGACTTCGCGACCGCCGACCGCATCCGCGACGAGCTCGCGGCGCGGGGCATCGTGCTGGAGGACACGCCCGCGGGCACGATCTGGCACCAGACGTGAGCCGCCGCCGGGAGCCGCAGCCCCGGGCCCGCCGTGGCGCGGAGCCGCAGCCCCGGACCCGCCGTGGTGCGGACTCGCGCGGGCAGGGTGCGGGCCTCGGCGGGGAGCAGGTGGAGGGTCGGCGTGCCGTCCGCGAGCTGCTGCTCGCGGGGCGCCGGCGGGTGCGCAGCGTGTGGATCGCGGAGGGGCGCGACGACCAGGGTTCGCTCGACGACATCGAGCAGCTCGCCGCGACCCGCGGCGTACGGGTCCGGCGGGTCGACCGGGCCCGCCTGGCCGCCGAGGCGCGCACCGACGCGCCCCAGGGCGTGCTCGCCCGCGCGGAGCCCGTCGCGCCGGCCGACCTCGACGAGCTCCTCGCCTCCCCGCAGGCCTTTCTCCTCGCACTCGACGGGTTGACCGACCCGGGGAACCTCGGAGCCATCCTGCGGGTCGCGGGCGCGGCCGGCGTCACCGGGGTCATCGTGGGGCGCCACCGCTCCGCCCCGCTCACGCCGGCTGCCGTGAAGGCCGCGGCGGGTGCGGTCGAGCACGTGCCGGTCGCCTCCGTCGCCGGGATCCCGGCGACGCTCGATCGTGCCAGGCGCGCCGGCGTGTGGACCGTGGGCCTCGACGCCGGTGGCAGTGCTTCGGTGTTCGACCTCACGGTGGGCGACCAGCCCGTCGTCCTCGTCGTCGGGGCCGAGGGGCGAGGCCTGGCCCGACTCACGCGGGAGCGCTGCGACGTCCTCGCCGCGATCCCGATGCCGGGGCCCGTCGACTCGCTGAACGTGGCGACGGCCGCGGCGGTCGGATGCTTCGAGGTCGTCCGACGCCGTAGCCTGGGCGCCGCGCCGGGTTAGCTCAGCTGGTAGAGCACTCGACTTGTAATCGAGCGGTCGTCGGTTCGACTCCGACA
>BTUT01000227.1:0-5591 GCA_045862935.1 Acidimicrobiia bacterium | reverse complement strand
GGTACGCCGGCCTCGGCGAGGCGTGCCCAGACCGGGTCGTGGCTCGGGTGGCCGAGCGACCGGGCGTGACCCTCGCCCGCGGGGACCGGTGCGGGACGGACGTGCACCACGCGCGCGCCGCGCTCGATCAACGAGTCGACCTCGGCGCGCGCGGCGAGGGGGTCGGCGAGGGACAGCATCGGCGCGCCGACGAGGCGGTCCTGATATGAGAAGCCCCAGTCCTCCTCCAGCCAGCGGTTGAACGCGCCGAGCGCGGCCATCGTGGCCCCGGGGTCGTGGCGGAGGGCCTGTTCGACGCCGCACGCGAGCGTCGGGAACAGGATGACCGCGTCGAGGCCCTGCTCCTCGACCTTGGCGACCCGGGCGTCGCGGTCGCGGTACTCGGCCCGCAGCGGCTCCACCTTCGAGAGGCTGCGGGGATCGACGCCCTCGGGGACCTGGCCGCGGAACATGGGGTCGAGGCACCCTGCCACGATGATCGGGTCGAACGTCGGGTTGGGGATGAAGTAGTTGACCTTGTCGGCCATGACCATCAGCGTGCGCTTGCCGTCCTGGACCACGCGCACGGCCCGCCGGGCGAGCGCGGGGTCGAGGTGCCGGGTGAGGGCGTCGAGCGGCTCGTAGTAGTGGTGGTCGGCGTCCACCGGCCGGAAGTCGAGGTCCATCGTCGCCCCCTTGCGCGAGCCCACGTCGTCGGTCCGATCATACCGCGCGAGGGTCTCTAAGATCTAGATGTTTCGATCCGCCCGGGTGGCGGATCGGCGGTGCCGAGGTAGGCGCCTTCCAGGCTCTGGGCGTCGGCGAGCAGGTCCCTCGATGCGCCGCGCAGGACGATCGAGCCCCGGTTGAGGACCGACGCCGAGTCGGCGACCTCGAGGGCGAGCTTCACGTGCTGCTCCACGAGGAGCACCGAGCAGCCGTGCTCCGAGGCGATGCGGCGGACCGTCTCGAACAGCGCCTCGACGACGAGCGGGGCGAGGCCCATGCTCATCTCGTCGATGAGCAGGACCGACGGGTCCTGGATGAGCGCTCGGGCCATGGCGAGCATCTGCTGCTCACCGCCGGAGAGGGCGCCGGCCCGTAGCTTCCAGCGCCGCTCGAGGTCGGGGAACACCTCGAGCATGTCGCGCGGCGACGGACCGCGCCGGGGCCGGGCGACGGCGAGGTTCTGCTCGACCGTGAGCTTCGTGAACAGGCTGCGGTTGTCGGGGACGAGCACGATGCCGGCGCGGCTCGCGAGCGCGGGGCGCCCGGGTTTGAGCGGGCTGCCGTCGATGGTGACGGTGCCACGCCGCGCGGGGAGGAAGCCCGCGATCGTGAGCAGCAGCGTCGTCTTGCCCGCGCCGTTGGGCCCGAGCAGCGCCTCGATCCTGCCCGGCTCGATCGCGAGGTCGACGTCGCGGAACGCCGTCGTGGTTCCCCGGCCCCCCGTGAGCCCAGTGCACGCCAACCGCACGTTCACGGTGCCGCCGTGGGGTCGTGCATGGTCCCGAGGTACGAGTCGATCACCGCGCGGTTCGCGCGAATGGACGCAGGATCGCCCTCGGCGATCACCCGGCCGAAGTCGAGGACGTAGATGAAGTCACAGACGTCGAGCACGAGCGCCACGTCGTGGTCGACGAGCAGTACGCCGGTGCCGGTGGCGCTGATCGCGCGGATGCGGTCGCCGAGCCACCGGCTCTCGGTGGTGTCGAGCCCGGCGGCCGGCTCGTCGAGGAGCACGACCTCCGGGCCGGCGGCCATCGCGCGCGCGATCGAGACGAGCTGGCGCTGGCCCTGACTCAGGTCGCCGGCGACGCGCGCGCGCAGCTGCTGGATGCCCACGAGGTCGAGGGCGCGCCGCACCGCGCCGTGGCGCGCGCTCCCCCGCACGCCGAACGCGGCCGCGCTCACGTTCTCCTCGACGGAGAGGTCGTCGTAGAGCTCGAGTGCCTGGAACGTCCTCGCCAGACCGTGGCGCACGCGTTGGTGCGGCTTGAGCCGCTCGACGTGCTCGCCGCCGAGCACGACCGAGCCTGTCGCCTTCGCGAACCCCGTGACGGCGTCGATCGTGGTGGTCTTGCCCGCACCGTTGGGCCCGATGAGTCCCACGATCGCGCCCGCGGGGACGCGCAGCGAGAGCTCCGAGACCGCGATGACGCCGCCGTAGCGAACCGTCAGGCCCTCCACTTCGAGCACGACCGGTGCATCCGGTGCAGGCGGTGTGCGGGCGGCGGGCGCGGACTCCGCCGTCCGGGCGAGCGCGTCCTGCTCGTCGGAGGTCTCGCCGGTGGTCTCGTGGGCGGTGTCGCCGGTGCGAGGGCGCGCGCGGCGCCGGGCGTCGAGACGGTCGGCGAGCTCGTGGAAGCCCGTCGCGATCCCTTCGGGGTTGCGCATGAGCGTGAGGATCAGGGCCACGCCGCCGATGATGACGAACGTGTCGTAGCCGATGTCGACCCACTCCTCGAGGAGGAAGTAGACGATGCCGCCCGCGGCGATGATCCCCGCGGTCACGCCGCCGTTCACCGACGTGATCCCGGCGAGGTAGGCGGTCGACAGGAGCGTGAGCCCGGCGAGCGCGGCGAAGCTCTCCCAGGTGACGATGGTGAGCCGGTAGCCGAGGAGGCTCCCGCCGAGGCCCGCGATGAACGACGCGATCGCGAAGCTGATCACCTTCACGAACGTGACGTTGACGCCGATGCCGGCTGCCGACCGCTCGTTCGCGCGCACGGCGAGCATCGCGGAGCCGAGCGCGCTCGTCCGCAACCGGGCGACACCGAACGCGACCAGCACGGCGACGATCAGGCAGAGGAACCCGAAGTGCAGGCGGGGGAACGCCAATCCGGAGCCCACACCGAGATCGAGGCCGAACAGCTCCGGGCGCTCGACCGGCTGCCCGAACGAGTCGACGAGGTCGGTGTTGCGGAACCAGATGGCTTCCAGGCCGAACGCGAGCGCGAGGGTGACCACACCCAGCGTGAGGCCGCGCAGCCGGAGGGCGGGCAGGCCGATGACCACGCCCACCACCGTCGTGGCCGAGGCCGCGAGGAGCGGCGCGAGCGGGAACGGAACGCCCCAGTCGGTGGTGAGGTAGCTGAGCAGGAACGCCCCCGCGCCGGCCAGCGCCAGCTGTGCGAGCGAGACCTGGCCTGCGTATCCGGTGACCACCACGAGCGAGAGCGCCAGGATCCCGAAGATGATCGTGCTGATGACGGCGGACCGCGCCGACCCGTGCGTGGCGAGGAGCGCAACGGTGCCGGCGGCGGACCCCACGAGGATCGCCGGGAGGAACGAACGTGGGCGGGGGGCCCGGCCGAGGGGCGTGCGCAGCAGCGTCCCGCGCTCGGGGACGGCGCGGCCCGTGACGAGGAGCGCGACGAGCATCACCGCGAGGGGCACGATCTCGCCGACACCCGACTGCGGCATCCACGAGTACTCGCCTGACAAGAAGACGAGCCACGCCTGGATCATCCCGATGCCGATCCCGGCGATCACCGCCGGAACGAGGCGCTCGAACTCCCCGACGATCGCGGCCGCGAGCGCAGGGACCACGAAGAGCGTGTAGGTCGCGGGCGTCACCGGCGAGAGCGGCGCGATGAGGAGCCCGGCTGCACCCGCGACCGCGCCCGCGAGCATCCAGTTCAGCAGCGCGACGCGATCCGGGGACACGCCGCTCACGTACGCGCCGGTCTCCGACTCGGCCGTCGCGCGCGTGTCGAGGCCGAAGCGGGTGAAGCGGTAGAGCGCGGCGATCGCGAGCGTGAGGACCACGACCGTCACCGCGAGGTAGAAGCGGTCGGAGAGCAGCGTCTGGTGCTGCCACGTCCACCGCTCCGAGGGGTAGATCGGCGCGACGATCACCGGGGTGGTGCCCATGCGGTTCGACATCGACGACTGGAGCACGACGAGCACGCCGAGCGAGGCCACGGCCTTCGCGAGCGGCGGAGCCTTGCGCAGCGGGCGGAACACCAGCCCGTACAGGAGCGCGCCCAACAGCGCCGAGATGGCGAGCGTGAGCGCCAGCGCCGGTGCCGGGGCGAGCGCACCACCGAGGTCGATCGTGGTGGGCAAGCCCGGGACGATGCAGAACAGCTTCCCCTGGCGCAGGAACGCGTAGGTGTACGCGCCGTACAGCGCCTGGGCGCCGGTCGCGAAGTTGATGACCCCCGACGACCGGTAGGTCAGGACGAGCGCGAGCGCGAGCGCGGCGTACGTCGCGCCGTTGCCGAGTCCGAGGAAGGACGACGCGACATGGTCCATCGCGAGCGGTGACGACGCGCGGCGATCAGTCCGGGATCGGTGTGTCGTTGACGGGCGTGTAGCTGATGGCCTCGCCCGAGGCGTCGAGCGTGGCGGCGTTGGTCGCCGCCGCGCACACTGCGGGGTTCGCGGGGTCGGCCTTGCCGTTGCAGCGGAAGTGGAACCCGGTGCCGGGCAGCTCCGACCACCCCATCGCCTTGGCGGCGGCGATGATCGACTGCGAGGTCACGTCGCCCTTCAGCCCTTCGGTCGCCACGTCGAGGCCGCTCAGCACGATGAACATGCCGATCGGGTAGCCCGCGGTGCGGTCCACGTCCTCGGTCAGGTACTTGTCGAGCACCGCGTTGAACTGCTTCGTGGCCGGGTGCTTCCTGTCGTCGAGCGGCGAGCCCGAGGAGATCTGGATCCCCTTCAGGAAGTCGGAGGGGACTGCGGTGCGGGTCGCCTCGGTGAGGCACTGCTGGATGGTGGCGACCTTGCCGTCGAACCCGGCCGCCCGCAGACCGTTGAGCGCCGCGATGCAGAACGCGTCGTTGCCGACGATGAAGACGGCGCCCTTGGGGTTCGTGGAGACGACCCGCTGCATCTGCGGAGTCATGTCCGCCGTACCCGGCGCGATCGCGACGAGGTCCATCTTCACGCCGACGTCCTTGAACATCTGCGGGCCGGGGTCCTTGAAGAAGCCCGTCGCGGCGGGCACGTCGATGATGATCGCGGACAGCTGCTTGCTCTTCGTCTTCTTGGCCACACCGCTCGGCAGGCTGAACAAGGTCGCCCGGGGACCCGCCATCACGAAGGTGGTGGAGGTGTCGGCGAGGACGTTCGGGTTGCCGGCGCCGAAGATGAACGTCGGGATCCCGGCGTTGTGCAGCGGCGTCCACACGCTCTCGAGCACGCCGTTCTGGCCGATCACCACGGCCGCGACCTTCTCCTGGATCATCTGGTTCGCGCAGTCGGCAGCCTTCGCGGGGTCGTTCTGGTCGGTGCACGTGACGAGGTCGATCGGGCGCCCACCGATGCCGCCTCGGTACTCGTTGATCCACTTCACGATGGCTTCGGAACTGGTGAGCTCGTCGGTGTTGTCGATGTTGGCCGACTTGCCGTTGCTGATGATCCCCACCTTGACCGCGGCGCCCTTCGCCGGGTTCTTGGCGCCGAGCAGCTTCGACGTCTGGCTCCGGGTCGCGGGGCCGGCGCCGGGACCCCCGCCCGAGGCGGCGGGCGCGAGCGCGGCGGTGAGCAGGACGGCCACGCGCGCGACCCGTCCTCGCGGTCCTCGATGCATCGTCGACCCCCCAGTCGTCCGAACACTGAGGCCCAGAAACATATGGAGGTATTGCCGGGAGGTCAAG
>BTUT01000226.1:0-5594 GCA_045862935.1 Acidimicrobiia bacterium | reverse complement strand
GTCGCCGGCGCCGTCGGCTCCTCGGTCGCCACCGCACGCCGGCTCGGGTGTGATCCCCACGTCGTGCAGCTCCGCGACGTCGGCGCGCTGCGCATCAGCGCGCGTGATCCTCGACGGCCCGTTCCCTGGCAGGTCGACGGCGACTACCTCGGGACTGTCGACACGCTTGCCGTGCGCTACGTGCCCGAAGCCCTCTCGGTGGTGCTCCCGGCCTGATCACACCCGGCCAGTGCGTCTCGCACGACGTCGGGAGCATCGGTGACGAGGCCGTCCACGCCCAATCTCGCGAGGCGCACGGCGTCCGCCGGCCGGTTCACCGTCCAGACGTTCACCAGCAGGGCACGCTCGACGGCACGCGCCACGAGGGCGGCTCCCCGACGGCCCCGGACGGCCCAGAGGTTGGGGTGGAGGGCACGGTGACCGGCGTCGGCCACGGAGTCCACCACCCGGTCGATGCCGATCCCGACCTTGAACACGTAGGCGGTCGGCAGGTGCGCCGCGCGGGCCCGGACACGATCGATGGTCGGGAGGTGGAACGAGGACACGAGCACGCGATCCGCTCCGGGGCGCGACGCCAGCAGATCGACGAGATCGTCGACCACCCGCGCGCTCGGGTCGAAGTCCGGCTCCCGCGGGTGGTTCTTGACCTCCACGTTCACCAGGAGCCCCGCACAGGTGTCGAGCGCCTCGACCAGCGTCGGGACGTGGGGCGCCAGACGCCGGAGCACGACGAGCTCCTCGTCGGCGAGCACCGGGCCGCCCGGGAGGTCGGGGTCGTGGTGCACGACGAGCTCGCCGTCGCGCGTCCGCCGCACGTCGAGCTCCACGCCGTCCGCACCGAGCCGCCGAGCGGCGGTGAACGCCGCCAACGTGTTGTCGGGGGCTTCCCGCCGCGCGCCCCGATGGGCGAGCACCAGCGGCCGGGATGCCCGGCGGCCCCACCCGGAGGACCCGAGCGGGGTGGCGTCGTCGGGCTCGGCGTCGCCGTCGTGATCGGGGCTGGATCCGTGGGGCGTCATGACAGTCAGGTCGTTGGCTGGGGATCTCCTGGGGAGAATGCGCGCAGCACTGGGAGATTCGGAGGGTCGGCTGGGGAAATCGCGGTGGACAGGCTCGGATCCGTGGGGGATAACCGATGCCGATCAGAGGGTAACCGGCCCCGACCTGGGGAAGACCACCGCGAAAGCCCAGGTCACGGCCCTTGTGCTCGGCCCGGAATCAAAATAGTGTGCTGGTCCCACCTCGCGGTCCCGTGAGGTGCGGCCCCCACCCAACGGCGAGCACGAACGGCTCGACCGCATCGGAGGGCCCTCGAACCCCGGGGCACCACGTCCTCGGGACCGACCGACGACGGAGATCGAGCTCGTGGCTCTGACCTGGATCCGCACCCACGACTGGGACACCGAGAGCTGGCGCAGCCGTTCTGCGTGCCGTGATTCCGACCCCGACGTGTTCTTCCCCATCGGCGTCACCGGGAACGCGCTCGAGCAGATCGAGACGGCGCGTCGCATCTGCACCGCGTGCACCGTCGCTCGGGAGTGCCTCGAGTTCGCCCTCGCGACGAACCAGGAAGCCGGGATCTGGGGTGGCACCACCGAGGAGGAGCGCCGCAAGCTCCGCAAGGGCTGGATCGCCCAACAGCGCGCCACCGCCTGATCCCTCGGGCTCGGCGTGCCAGCGGCGCCGGACCACGCGTCGCGACGCCTCAGGGCCGCCCGTCCACCGGCACCCTCACCACCACCCGCGCGCCGCCGTCGGAGTGCACCTCGATGGTTCCGTGCATCTCGCTCGTGACGAGCGTGTGCACGATCGAGAGCCCCAGGCCCGCTGAGGTCTCGAGGTCGAACTCCGCCGGGAGCCCCACCCCGTCGTCCGCGACCTCCACCACCACCTGTGCTGTGTCGCGCGCGAGGAGCACGCGCACCCGGCCTCGGACGGCCACTCCGTCCCGACCCGACGGGAAGGCGTGGTCCACCGCGTTCTGGATCAGCTCGTTGAGCACGACCGCCAGCGGTGTGGCCAGCTCACCGGGCACGTCTCCGACGCGGCCTTCGACGTCGATGCGGATCCCGACCTCGGGATCGACCGACGCCTCCTCGACGAGCCGAGCGAGCGGTCGCACGATCTCGTCGAACGGCACCACGTCGGAGGCATCCCGCGACAGCGTCTCGTGCACCACCGCGATGGAGCGGATCCGTCGCTCCGACTCCTCGAGCGCTTCGCGAGCCTCCTGCGACTGCAACCGCCGAGCCTGCAGCCGCAGGAGCGCCGCGATCGTCTGCAGGTTGTTCTTCACGCGGTGATGGATCTCGCGGATCGTGGCGTCCTTCGTGACGAGCATGCGATCCCGATGACGAAGATCGGTCACGTCGCGCAGCATCACGATCCCGCCCACGACGGCACCGGCGGCGAGCAGTGGCACCCCGTGGACGACCACGGACGAGTCCCCCCGCTGCATCTCGACCATCACCGGGACTGCCGTCCGGTACAGGGCGTCGATCGGTGAGGGATCGAACCCCACCTCCCCCAGCCGCAGCCCCGCGGGGTAGGCGTGGATCCCCATGCGGTGCAGCGCGCTCACCGCGTTCGGGCTGGCGAACCTCACCCGGCCCCTGTCGTCGAGCACGATCACGCCGTCGCCGACCCGCGGGGCCTCCTCCAGCTCCACCTCACCCCGTGCGAACGGGAAGCTGCCCTCCGCGACCATGCCCGCGAACCGCTCGAACGTCTCGAGGTAGTGCCGTTCGAGCTCACCCGGACGGCGGCCCGACGTGGTGGCCGCTTCCAGGCTCATCACGGCGATCGGTCGCCCCGCGAACCGCACGGGGACGCACTCGAGCCGGGCCCGCTCGTCCGAGCCGAGCACGGGCGCGACACCCCGGGTCAGCTCCGCCAGGTGCCAGGCCCGGGCGACCAGCGGCCGCTCCGCGTCCTCGACGATCCGGCCGACGAGGTCCTCGGGGTACAGCGTCTGGCCCGTCGTGGGTCGTACCTGGGCCAGCACCACGAAGCGACGACCCGCCTCGCCCTCCACCGGTGCGAGCAACAAGAGGTCGGAGAAGGAGAGGTCGGCGAGGACCTGCCACGACGCCACGAGGCGGTGCAGGTGCTCGAGCGCGCCGTCACCCAGCCCGGTGTTCAGCCTCGCCAGCTCGAGCATCGGCACCGCCACTCGCCGATGCTAACGGCGCGCCGAGCAGGCACTCCCCGATCCGCGCGAGGCCCGCGACGTCGTGGACGTCCTCGGCGAGGGTCGGCACGCTCGCGAGCACGTCCGGCACCCGCGCGAGCTCACTGCGCATCTCGGCTTCGCGGTTGGCCACGACGGCGAAGCTCTGGAACGACGTGCCGACCGTCCGCAGCACCCGCGTGACGCGCTCCGGATCGTCCAGCGCGGCGATGCCGCGGTCGACGAGCGCGGCGGCGATGGCCTCGGGTGACTCCACGAGACGCGCCGCCACCGCCGCGACCACCGGGTCGGCGAACGCCTCCGGGAGCACCCGGTTCAGCACGAGTGCGCCGAGGTGGAAGTCGCGGGCGGTGAGCTCGGCACAGAAGAACTCGGCTTCCCGAAGCGGCGCGCCTTCCAAGGTCGTGACCACCGCGAACGCGGTGCGGCGGTCGAGGAGGAGGCGTTCGACGGCTCGGGCGCGGGCCACGAAGCCCGCGTACATCGTCTCGAAGTTGAGGAAGAACTCGGCGATGTCCTGGAGGAACTGCGTGCCCAGGATGCGGTCCGCGATCTGGTAGAAGGGCTTGCTCGCGAAGTTCACCAGGCGCGCGCCCCGGCGGCCACCGAGCCGGTAGGGCGCCGTGAGCCAGCGCAGCAGACGCCCCCCGAAGAAGTCGGCCATCCGCTGCGGGGCGTCGAGGAAGTCGAGCGCGTTGCGCGTGGGGGGCGTGTCGACGACGATGAGGTCGTAGCTCCCCGTGGAGTGCAGGTCGTAGAGCCGTTCCATCGCGATGTAGTCGTGGCTCTGCACGAACCGGCTCGTGAGGTTCTCGTAGAGCCGGTTGTCGAGGATGCGATACGCCGTCTCCTCGTCGGGCGCGTGGCGCAGCACGAGGTCGTCCCACGACGCCTTGGTGTCGAGCATCGCGGCCCAGAGCTCACCTCGCGGGGCGAGCCCGGCCGCCCGCAACACGTCGTCCGGAACCCGCCGCTCGACGTTGCCGATCCCCTCGATGCCGAGCGCGTCGGCCAGTCGACGCGCGGGGTCGACGGTGAGCACGAGCACCCGCCCACCGATGTGCACGGCGGCGGCGAGCGCGGCCGCGGCGGCCGTCGACGTCTTTCCGACACCCCCCGAGCCGCAGAACACGACCACCTCGCGCGCCGCGAGCAGCGGCTCCATGCTCGTCGACGGCACGCGCGACGGCTGCTGGCTCACAGACCCAGCTCCGCGCCCAACGCGTCGGCGACCATCCGGGTGACTCGCAGCCCGTGGTCACGGACGAACAGGTACGGCAGGTACAACAGGGGCAGGTCGACTGCGGCCCGGAGCGCGTCGAGATGCGGCATCCGGGCCCTGCGGAGCGTGACGGCGAGGCGCGCGGCGTCGAGCACTCCCCCCGCGCCCGGACCGACCTCGTCGCAGAGGGCCGCCCGGCCGGACGGCGACCCGAGCGCGGCGAAGACCGGCTCGTCCTCGACCGTGAACGGTTCCGGGAGCACGCGATTCACGATCACCGCGCCGAGCGGCACCGCCGTCTGCCCCCTCGCCCGCGCCACGAGCTCGATGGTCTCGTTGACCGGCATCTCCTCGGCCACCGTGACCACGTTCAGCGCGGTGATCGCCGGATCGGAGAGGATCTCCTGCATCCACTCCGTCTGGCTGCGGATCGGACCGGTGTGCACGAGCTCGCGGATCGTCCGGGGCGCGTCGAGCTGCGCGAGCACGTGTCCGGTGGCCGCCGCGTCGACGATCACCAGATCCCACGCCGCTCGCCCCTCGATCGACTCGCGCACCTCCCAGCACACCTTGCCGACGGTGAGGATCTCCTTCACGCCCGGTGCGGCGTTCGCCACGAAGTCGAACACGTTCGCGATCGGACCGATCCGCCCCATCACGGGGATGCGCAGGTTCAGCCGCAGGTACTCACGCAGCGACGCCTCCGTCCGCAGCTGCATCGCGAACACTCCGGGGTAGACGGGCTGGGGGTCGAACCCCACGGCCGGGTGCTCGAACAGGTTCGTGAGGTTGCCCTTCGCGTCGACCTCCACGAGGAGGACCCGCTGGCCGCGCTCGGCCGCGAGCAACGCCGTGGCCGCGGTGACGGTGCTCTTGCCGACCCCGCCCTTCCCGGTGACGAAGAGCAGGCGCCGGTCGAGGAGGTCGAGCACCGTCGGAACGGTGGGCGTCCGGCCGGCCTCAGCCCCGGCCGAAGCCCACCCGCTTGGCGCTGCCGTCGGTCTCGATCTCGACGTACGCCACTCGCGACGATGGGATGCCGACCGTGCGGCCCCGGGCATCGGTGAGCCACAGGACCCGGTCGTCGTCGGCGAGCGCTTCCTGCACGAGCTGCTTCACCTCGTCGAGCGACTCCTCGACCTCGAGCGAGATCTCCTTGGGAGTGTGGACGACACCGATGCG
>BTUT01000225.1:0-5594 GCA_045862935.1 Acidimicrobiia bacterium | reverse complement strand
GCCGGGACCCAGTCCTCCAGCATCAGTGCGAGTGCCCGGATCGCGCCCGCGGCCCGGCGCTTCGGCAGCGCCGCGCCGCTGGCCGGCATCCGGTCGCTGGGCGCGATCACCTCGCCCTCGCTGGACTCGACCACACCGCTGCGGATCTCCGGCTCCTCCGTTCCGAGCAGCGCCCCGGCCATCGTCAGCGAGCCGTGGCTGCCGAAGCACTCGAACGAGCGGTGGTTCTCGTGCAGCGCGACGGCGGTGGAGGTGATGACGGCGAGCATCCCGTTCGCCATGCGCAGGAGCAGCGCCGCGGTGTCGTCGGCATCCACGTGGAGCGTCGATCCGTCGGGTCGCGTGCGCTCGGGTACGAACGTGCGCACGTCGGCGCACACGGCGACCGGATCGCCGAACAGCGCGCAGACGTAGTCGATGTCGTGGGCGGCCATCCCCATGAGGTAGCCCCCACCCTCGGCGCGCGTGTACATCCACTCCGACTGGATGGCGCGGGTCGGGTGCCAGAAGTCGCCGGCACTGCGGGCGGTGGCGAGGTAGGGCTCACCGAGGTGCCCGGCGCGGACCCGCTCCCAGACGCCGAGCCGAGCCGGCTCCCAGCGGCTCTCGAAGCAGACGGCGTGCTGCACGCCGGCGGCTTCGGCGGCGTCGAGCATGGCCTCCGTCTGCGTGGCGTCGACACCGACCGGCTTCTCGACCATCACGTGCTTGCCCGCCGCGATCGCCGCGAGCGTCTGCTGCGCGTGCAGGCCGACCGGGGTGCACACCGAGACGAGATCGAGGTCGTCGCGTTGCACGAACGCTGCCCAGTCGGTGCTGGTGTCGGCGATGTCGAGGGCCTCGCCGGCCGCCTCGACCCGCTCGGCGCGTCGCGAGCACAGGGCCACGACCTCGAACGGCGGGACCATCCGGAACGCCGGCACCTGCACCACCGAGCCCCAGCCCACGCCGATGATCCCGACCCGGATCCGCTCCGATGCGCTGGTGGGCTCCACGGGCTGCTCCTCGTCCGGGTCCGGTTCGCTCGAACTTGACGATTCTGTCATATCCGGGGCGAGGTGCCCGCTCCTCGCCCGGCCCTTCGGTGCCGCGGCCGCGCGCGACGCTCACTGTGAGGCAGCCTGTGTCATAGATTGGCGTCGTGGTGCAGCGCGAGCGCGGGGCCGGACGGATCGACCCGCGGGTCGCGCGGACCCGGCGCGCGGTGGTGGAGGCGGTCGGGGCGATCCTCGCCGAAGAGGGCGCCGGGGCCGCCACGCACCAGCGGGTGGCCGAGCGGGCGGGTGTGGGCCGGGCCACGCTGTACCGCCACTGGCCGACCGCGGCCGACCTGCTGTACGACGCGCTCCGGGAGATCGACGAGCCCCTCCTCATCCGGCCCCGCACGGGAGGCCTCGTCGAATGGCTGCGGCGCGAGCTGCGCCGAGCCGCCACCGACCTCGGCCAGCCGAACGCGGTGCAGGTCCAGGCGGTGCTCATCGGGCGGGCGACCCTCGACCCCGACGCGGACCAGCTGCGGCGGCTCCTCGTGAAGCGCAACCTCGACACCCTCGCCGAGGGGATCGAGACGGCGGTCGCGCACGGCGAGCTCGCCGCGGCGCCGGACCCCGACGATCTCCTCGCACAGCTCCTCGGGCCGGTCGTCTTCCGGGTGGTCTTCGAGGGGCGAGCCGCCACCCGGGAGTTCCTCGACGGTGTGATCGAACGGGCGCTCGACCCGTGGACGACCCCCAAGTCTGAGACAACTTGACTCAGAAGTCGGGCGCAGGCCAGACTCGATCCATGAGCAGCGCACCCGGATGGCACGATTCGGCGCCGATGGCCCTCGACCGCACCGCGGGCTGGCGTCACTTCAGCGAGCGCGGCGACGTGTACGAGGTCGACGGGGTCTGGTACTTCACCACCAGCGAGTCGATCCAGTTCGCGCACCGCCACCCCGAGATCTTCTCGTCGGCCCGGGCGTTCGACTCGCTCGGGAGCCCGGTGCCCCTGGTGCCGATCGCCACCGACCCCCCCGACCACGTGCGCTACCGGCGGGTCCTCGACCCCATGCTCGCACCGCGGGTCGTGAACGCGATGGAGGACGACCTGCGGGCCCAGATCCAGGAGCTCATCGACGCGTTCGTCGACCGGGGCGAGTGCGACGTGATGGCCGACATCGCGCGGCTGTACCCGACCCAGGTGATCCTGACCCTGTTCGGGCTGCCGCTGGAGGACCGCGACCAGTTCATCGAGTGGACGGAGTCCATCATCGGGGCGTCGGCGGCCGGCGTCGGCCAGGCCACACCCGAGCAGCTCGAGAGTGCGATGGGGCTGTTCGTGTACCTCCAGCAGCACCTCGACGAGAAGCGGGCCAACCCCGCCGACGACATGCTCAGCCGGGTGCTCGCACTGAGCGGTGAGGACGCGTGGACCGACGAGGAGCTGCTCGGCATGTGCTTCCTCTTCGTGATCGCCGGGCTCGACACCGTGACCGCGATGATCGGGTTCGTGCTCTACCACCTGGCGCACCGTCCCGACCTGCGCCGGCAGATGATCGCGGACCCGAGCCTGGTGACGCCGTTGATCGAGGAGGTCCTCCGACTCGAGCTCCCGGCGCCGACGACGCCGCGCGTGACGCTGGAGGAGGTCACCGTCAAGGGCGTCACGGTGCCGGCCGGGGCCAACGTCCTCCTCGTGCTCGCGACGGCGAACCGCGACGAGACCCGCGGCGAGGACCCCGACGAGATCGACCTCGAGCAGGAGGGTCGTGGGCACCTCAGCTTCGGTGGGGGCATCCACCGGTGTCTCGGCTCGCACCTGGCGCGCCGGGAGCTTCGCCTCGTCGTGGAGGAGTTCCACAAGCGGATTCCGGATTACCACATCCCCGAGGCGGTGGAGCCCGGGATCAAGTGGCCGTCGGCGACGCTCCACTTCACCTCGCTGCCGTTGGTGTTCGAAGGGAGCAACCCGCGATGAGGATCGTCATCGACACCGGGAAGTGCTCGGGCCACGGGCGCTGCTACGACGTCGCCCCCGACCTCTTCACCGACGACGAGCGGGGCTACGGGCAGGTGATCGGCGCGGGCACGGTCACCGACGACCTCGGCGCCCAGGCGCTCGCCGCCGTCCGGGCCTGCCCCGAGCAGGCGATCGCGCTGGTCGAGGACTGACGGCCGTCGCGCCCGCGAGCCGGGCGCCAGAAGTTGACACAAGTGTCAGATGCCTGCGAGCGTGCCCAGCGTGGACTCCATGACGCCGCTGGCCCGGTTGCTCTCGCCGGGATCGATCGCGGTCGTCGGCGCCAACGAGCAGCTGGCGATGTCGAACAACGCGGTGCTCCCCATGCTCGAGGCGGGTCGCACCGTGCACCTCGTGAACCCCAAGCACGACACGGTGTACGGGCAGCCCACCTTCCCGAGTCTCAGCGCGATCGGCGAGCCGGTCGACGCCGTGCTCGCGCTGGTCAACGCGGTTCGGTCCATCGAGACCGTCGAGGAGGCCGCCGCCCTCGGCTGCGGCGGTGTGGTGGTGGCGGCGGCCGGCTTCGGGGAGGCCGGCGACGATGGCGCCGCACTGCAGGACGCGCTCACTGTCGCCGCGACGGCCGGCGGCGTCGCAGTGGTGGGCCCCAACTGCAGCGGCTTCAAGAACGTCCCGCTCGGCGTGAACTGCTTCACCGGCGGCCGGCTCGACCTCCCCGCCGGCGGCGTGTCGGTGGTGTCACAGAGCGGCTTCCTCGCCCGCGCCGCGCTCGCGGCCGCCGGCGACCGGCGCCTCGGCGTGGCCCTCGGGGTGTCGTCGGGCAACGAGGCGGTCTGTGATCTCGCCGACTACCTCGAGGTCCTCGTCGCCGATCCCCACACGTCGGTGATCTGCCTCGTGGTCGAGACCATCCGCCGTCCCGACGCCTTCTTCGCCGCGGCGACCGCCGCGCACGAGGCCGGGAAGCCGGTGCTCGCGCTGAAGCTCGGACGCGGCGACCGCGCCCAGCGCATCGTCGCATCGCACACCGGCGCCATCGCCGGCGCGAGCTGGCTGTACGAGGTCGCCTTCGCCGAGCACGGCATCGTCGCGGTGCGCGACGTCGACGAGCTGCTCGACGCCGCCCTCCTGCTCGGCCAGCTCTCCCCGGACCGTCGGCGGCCCGTAGGCCGGATCGGCGTCATCACCACCTCGGGCGGGGTCGCCGCGATCGCGTCCGACCTCGCCGAAGACGAGGCCGCGCCCGTGCCACCCCTGCCCGAGATCGAGGCGTGGGTGCGCGAGCGGGTGCCCGGTGACACGGTCAACCCGCTCGACCTCACCGGGTTCGTGATGACGAAGCGTGAGCTCACCGAGGAGGTCTTCGAGCGCTACGCGCAGACCGTCGACCTCCTCGTGCTGTGCTGGTGGCTGGGGGCGGGGGACGAGGGTTGGAGCCGCACGCTGCTCGAGCCGCTCGCCGCGGTCGCCGCCTACACCGACACCCCGTGCGTGGTGACGCCGATCGAGGCCACGTCGGTGGGCGAGTGGGTCGACGAGTGGCGCGAGCAGGGCCTCGTGTTCGGGCGCGGGCTCCAGTCGGTGTACCGCGCCGCCCGTGCGATGCACCGCACCGTCACCACGGCCCCGCGCCGACGCACCGACCACACCCCGGACCCGCACGCCCTCCCACCCGCGGTCGTGGACTCGGCGGTCGGGCCCATCGTCCCGTTCGCCGACGCGATGGCGCTCCTCGCCGGGGCGGGCATCCCGGTCGCGCCGTTCGTCGTGATCGACGCCGACGTGTCGGGCGGCGACCTTGCCCACCTGGGCGACCGCCTGGTGGTCAAGCTCGCCGACGTCGCCCACCGCACCGAGCTGGGCGCGGTCGCAGTGGGCGTGGCCCCGGCCGACGTTCCGGGCACCGCGGCGCGACTGCGCGCGGTGGCCCGGGCCCACGGCGTCCCCGAGACGATCGCGGTGCAGGCCATGGTGGAGGGGCGGGCCGAGGTGTTCGCCGGATTGCACGCCGAGAGCGATCTCGGGCCGGTGGTCCTGTTCGGTGCCGGTGGCGTGCTGGTCGAGGTGCTCGGTGGGGTGGCCGGCAGGCTCCTCCCGCTCGACGACGCGACCGCGCGCTACCTCGTCGACGAGGTGGCCGGGAAGGCCGGCTCCCTGCGGGGCCAACGCCCCTGGCCGGTCGAACCGCTGGTCGAAGTGGTGCACGGCATCGCCCTGTTGTGGACCGAGCACGGCGGCTGGCTCGCCGCGGCCGACGTGAACCCCCTGATCATCACCGAGGACGGCGTCGTCGCCGTCGATGCACTGCTGACAGTCCGAGAGAACGGAGTGGACGCATGAGACCGAACGCGCCCGGGATGTTGAGCCACGTCGCCTACATCACCCACGACACCAGCGCGACCACGCGCTTCTACACCGAGGTCCTCGGGATGGACCTCGTGGCCGCGGTGATGGACGACGCGATCCCGTCGACCGGCGATCCGGTCCCGTACTTCCACTCGTTCTTCCGGATGGGTGACGGGTCGACGATCGCATTCTTCGAGGCGCCCGAGCTGCCTCCGCCGGGCGAGCTGACCCACCCGGCCTATGGGGTCTTCCAGCACCTGGCGCTCCAGGTGGAGTCGCCGGCC
>BTUT01000224.1:0-5617 GCA_045862935.1 Acidimicrobiia bacterium | reverse complement strand
GCGCGGGTGGCCGAGCATGGCGCACAGGGCGCGGTTGGCGTCGGTGACCACGCCATCGGGGGTCGTGATCGCGATGCCGACGGGAGAGCATTCGAACGCGCGCCGGAAGCGGCTGACGGCGATCTGGCGACGGGCGTCGGCCGCGTCCCGCTCGTCGAGCGCGGCCGCGAGCAGGAGCAGCGTGAGCAGTGCGGCCACCGCGAGCGCCTGGAGCGTCAGCACGTCGGGGGGAACGCGGTCGGTGATGCCCGGGAAGGGTCCTGCGCCGCGCGCGACCGCCCAGTCGGCGAGCGCGAGCATCGCGACGAGCGTGCTCGACACGCCTCGCATCCGGAACCGTACGGCCGCCCAGAGCAGCAGGGCCGGGAGCACCACTGCGGACCGGGGGTCCGACGAGACACCGAACACCGCGACCGCCGCCGTGAGTGTGCAGCAGCCGAGGAGCACGGCCTCGCGTCGTGTCGCGGACCGCGGGACGAACGAGTGGCTGACCCATGACAGGACCAGCGGCGTCATGACCATCACCCCGACCCAGCTGGCGAGACCGGCCCGGCTCGCGGTCTCCCACAGCGGTGCCGACCGGGGGCCCGTGCCCGTCACCGCGACCCCGGCGGCCGCGCCGGCGCAGGCGCCGATCGCGCCCACGATCGCGAGCGCGACCACGTCGAGGACCCTGCGCAGCGCGTCGCGGCCGCCCGAGAACACCCGCAACAGCGGTGCCGCGATCGCCGATCCGATGATGGCCGTCACCGCGGGCGCGGCGGCAGCCCGCAGATCGGAGCTCCACGCCCATCCCACTCCCGTCATGGCGACACCGATCGTCACGAGCACGATCGGCCAGCCGCGCGGCTCGACGACGAGGAGCGCCGCGAGCGCGAGGCCGAGCGCGGCGGTGAGGGCGACCACCAGCGATGCGTCGAGCCAGTGGGCCCATGCCACGGAGACCCCACACGCGAGGCCGGCGGATGCCGCCACCAGCGGGATGGAGCGGGATGGAGCGGTCGTCACTGGCGGCACGGCGCCTCCGTCGGCCAGTCGCGGCTGCCCGGTGTCGTCGAGTGTGACGGTACCGGGCTCCACCCGGTAGGCGTCGGATCCCCGGGATCAGGCCGGGGCCGCAGCGACGCGGGTGACCACTGCCGCCGCGCGGGCGGCGACCTCGTCGGCGGAGCCCTCGGCATCGATGCGCACGAGAAGCCCCTTCGCGTCCAGCCAGGTGATCAACGGCTCGGTCAGCTCCTCGTGGAGCGCGAGGCGCCGCGAGATCGTCGACGCTTCGTCGTCGAGGCGGGTGGCCAGCAGGCCGCCGCATTCCCCGCACTGGGCATCCGTCTCGCCCGACTGTGGCCCGGTCGGACGCCCGCAGTCGCCGCACACCAGGCGGCGGAGCAGGCGCGCTCGGGCGACTCCGGGTGACACCGCGAGGTCGATCGCGAGGTCGAGCTCGTCGGGCGCGAGCAGCTCGACGAGCTGCTCCGCTTGGGCGACGGTGCGGGGGAACCCGTCGAGCACGAACCCGTTCGCGGGGTCGTCGGCGAGATGGTCGGCCACGACGTCGACGACGAGGTCGTCGGGGACGAGCTCACCGGTGTCGAGGTACCCCTTCAGCATCCGACCGAGCGGCGTGTCGCGGGCCACCGTGGCGCGCAGCAGGTCGCCGGTGGAGATGTGCGGCACCGCGAGGAGCGTCGCGAGCCGAGTGCACTGGGTGCCCTTCCCGGATCCCGGGCGACCGAGCACGAGGATGCGGGCGCGAGCCGGGGTTGCTGGAGTCGCGGCCATGGGCCGTCCATCTTCGCGAGGATCTGGCGTATCGGGCGAAGTGTGGGCGAATTGGCGCGCCCCGCACCAGGGGCGGAGGTCACCGGGTGGCGAGGCCCGGGTCAGTGGCGGCGCCTGCCGAGGGGCCGGGGACGGGACGGGGGACGGGGACGGGACGGGGGACGGGACGGGCACGGATCTCCTGGAGCACCGCGACCTGGAAGAACGCGTCGGGCTCCACCGCGAGCGTGAGCAGCAGGTTGGTCCAGACATCGGCGAGCGGGAGCTCGTGGAACCGATGGGGTACCACGCAGAGGACGCGTTCGACGCTGGGGTGCTCGACCGGGTGGTGGAGCAGCGCGCCGAGGCGGCCGAGTCGCACCGGGCCGTGCGCGGTGGGGACCCAGAACCCGCCACTCGCCCGGTAGTCGCGGCGCTGGTCGTCGTCGAGGAGCGACTCGAGCAGTGCTGCCGCTCGCCGGTCGGCGTCGGCCTCGGACCGTGCCGCAAGACGTGGTCGTGGCGTCGGGGGTCGTCGGGTCGCGGATCGCGGTTGCGCCCGTCGCCGCGGCGGGGGGGAGAGCCACTCCCAACCGGGGACGGGGTGGGGTCGGGGCCGCGCTCGACCGATCACGATCTCCCGGCCGTCGCCGTAGACGACGAGTCGACGGCCGTCGGGGAGCTCCTCGTCGAGGACGACGTCGTTCGCGGGGATCACCATCGTCGGCGGGGTTCAGCCTCCGGCGACCGGGCGGATCCAGATGATCTCCTCGGCCGCCGGATCGAAGGCGCGGATCCGCTCGGCCTCGCTGGCGGGCGCGCCAGCCGCGCGTGCGAACGGGATCTTGTGCTCCGAGGCGAGCCGGGCGAAGATCGCTTCGGCGTCCTCCACGCTCGACGGATCGTCGAGCGACCAGACCACGGCGGTGTCACCCGTGGGGTCGAGGATTCGCATCGTTCCCATGTCGCCTCCCCGGTCGGGCCGCGGGCTCGGTCGGGCCGCGCGGCGGAGCCGGTGCTCCGGTTGACATCGAACATCAGTTCGCTCCGGCGGTCAAGGCGGCGGGCCGTGATCACGCAGCGAGCAGGCGCTGGGCGTGGACGAGCACGACGGGGGCCATCCGGAACGATGGATCCAGCCGGGCGGCCAAGCCTTCGGCCATGGCGAACGTCTTCGCGAGGAGCGCGAGGTTCGCGGGGAACCGGAGCCGGTGGCGGCGCATGGTGCTCATCACGTCGCCGAGGAGGGCACCCACCTCCAGATCACCGAGCGGTTGTGCGAGGTGGGTGCGGAGGAGCTGGTCGAGGTCGTGGAGCAGACCCGAGCGGTCGAGGGGACCGGTCGCCAGGCCGAGCGCGAGCGCCGCCGCCCCGAGGCGCTCGACGTCCGCCGCGGCCACCGCGCGCAGGACGTTCGCGAGCGCGACGCGGGTCGGGAGATCGAGGGTGCCGGTCATCCCGAAGTCGATGAGACCGACGGTGCCGTCCGGGGCGACGAAGAAGTTCCCCGGATGCGGATCGGCGTGGAAGAAGCCGTGCTCGAAGATCATCGTGAGCATCAGCTCGGCGCACCGCTGCGCGAGCGCGGAGAGGTCGATGCCGCCCGCGCGCAGCGCGTCGAGGTCGTCGGGCTTGGTGCCGAACATCCGTTCCAGCGTGATGACCCGGCGCGTCGACGTGTCGGTGAACACCTTGGGGATGCGCAGTCCGCAGTCACCGGCGAAGTTGCGGGCGAAGCGCGCGGCGTTGTCCGCTTCCACCTCGTAGTCGAGCTCGGCGCGCAGGGTGACCGCGAACTGGCCCACCAGCCCGGTCAGGTCGTAGCGGCGTGCCGCGGCCGAGACCGTGGACGCCGCGCGCGCCGCGCGCTCGAGGATGTCCAGGTCGACCTCGACCTGCTCCACGACCCGGGGGCGGCGCACCTTCACGACGACGGGTGTGCCGTCGTGGTGGACACCGGCATGCGCTTGACCGATCGAGGCCGCGGCGATCGGCCGGGGATCGAACTCCGCGAAGACGGCACCGGGCGCGCCGCCGAGCTCGGAGGCGATCACCCGTTCGACCACCCCCGGCGCCTCCGGAGGGGCGTGGTCCTGGAGACGGGACAGCTCCGCCGTGTACTCCGGTGCCAGCACGTCGGGCCGGGTCGAGAGGATCTGCCCGATCTTGATCGCGGTCGCGCCGAGGTCCTCGATCAGGAGCCGAGCACGCCGGGCACGTCGCTCGACGGGCGAAGCCACCGGCCGGCCGGACCATGCGGGCTGCGCGATGTCGCGGAGGAGCGCCGCGGCGTGCCGGGCCAGGAGTCCGAGCACGACCATCGTTCGTCGCCGTCGGGCGCGCGCGCCGACCAGTGGGCGATCTCCTCCCCCGGCCGCGTCCTGCAGACCCGACATCGTGGGTCACCGTAACGGTCGGATGCGTGACCCCCGACCCTGGGGGACCCGGCCGCGATCCGATCGAATCGGGGGGTGAACGGGTGGAACCCGAGTCATCGGGCACCCGCCGCGGGCCTCGACGCCTGGAAGTCTCCCGACCCATCCAGCGCGCCAGCCGCGCGCCTCGATCCGGGGTTGGAGGTCACCGTCAGGTGATCGCAGCCGGCGGACCGAGCGGGGTGATCGTGATCGGCAGACTGCGAGGCCCGGACGCCGATCGCGGCGATCGGCGTCGGGTGGGTCAGCCGGTGGTGCCGGGCACCTCCCCGGCCAGCCTGCCCGCCTTCACCGCCGCGGCCACCGCGTCGTAGTCGCGCTGGTTCTGCGCCGCGTACGCGGCCGCGAAGTCGGCGATGGCCTGGTCGAACTGGTCGCTCGCGCCGAGGTACGCGGCGATGGCGATCCGGTCGCCCGACCGTGCGTGACCGCGAGCGAGCGTCCAGCCGCAGAGCTCGGCGAACACCGTGAGCTGGTCCACGGCCATGGTCGCGAAGTCGGGCGAGAGCTTCCCGTCCCACAGCTGGCGCACGTAGAAGTCCCGCTCGACGCCGTCGAGGCTCCGCGCGCGGATCCAGCCCAGCAGGATGTCGCTCGCCGACTGCAGGAGCCGCTGCCCTTCGACGACCCGTTGCCCGTGGTTCGCGTAGGCCGACCGCCCGGCGTGCGGCTCGAGCACCGACTCGTTCGCCTCCTTCACCTGGAGGAAGAGCGGGTCGTCGCCGTCGCGTCCGACGAGGAGGATGATCCAGCACCGGGTGCCCACGCTGCCGACGCCGACGACCTTGCGGGCGGCGTCGAGGGTCCGGAATTCCTCGAGGAGGTGGCGCCGGTCGGCCTGGAGGGTGTTGCGGTAGACCCGGATGCGGTCCTGGAGCCAGGTCAGGAACGCGTCCGGGTCGTCGTCGAGCTCCCGGATCGGCACGAGGAGCGGGGGATCCGAGGCGATGCGGTGCTTCCCGTCGACGTGCTCGGTGAGCCGGTCGAAGGCCCGGAGGCTGTTCTTCGCCTCCGCCTTGGCGACGTTGCGCGCGAACCGCTCACGTACCTCCTTCGACACCTGGTCCTGCCATCGGGCCAGGACCCCCTCGACGTCGAGGCGCGCGTACCAGAGGTCGAGGTTCCGCATCCCCGCGAACTCGCGCATCGCCGTCCGGTAGGCGCGCACGGAGCGGGTGACGACCTCCCGGCTCGCCTTCCTCCTGAGACCGACGTCTCGCGCCGCGAGCTCGAAGCTCGTGGCGAGGCGCTTCACGTCCCACTCGAACGGCGCGGGACTCGTCTCGTCGAAGTCGTTCATGTCGAACACGATCCGGCGGTCGGGCGCGAGGTACCCGCCGAAGTTCGCGAGGTGGGCGTCGCCGCACGCCTGGACCCGGAGGCCGGTGTTCGGCTGGGTCGCGAGGTCTCCGGCCATGATG
>BTUT01000223.1:0-5663 GCA_045862935.1 Acidimicrobiia bacterium | reverse complement strand
CACCGTCGTCGAACCACCCGCCGGGCTCGACCTCAACGCCTGGTCGGTGCACGACACCACCTGGTCACACACGATCCACGCCACGCTCACCAACGACTCGAGGGTGAGCCGACCGGCAATCGAGGCAGTCGAACCGCCCTCGACCCCGGGGATCGGACTCAGCGTCTCGTGATCCGCCGGGTCCTGGTTTGGCGCGTGAGCAGAGCACCGGACACACGCTGGTCTGGTCAGCCGTGCGTCGATTCGAGCGCGAGTCCGGGCGTGCCATCGAAGACGCGGTCGTTCGAGACGAGCGGCACCCCGAGCCGCAGCGCCGTCGCGGCCACCCACCGGTCCGCGTCGTGTTCACGCTGACCGAGCGCATGTCCAGCTCGCGTGCACGCGACGCGCAACTCGGCGTAGACGCGAATCAACTCATCGCCCGTGTGGACGACCTCCACACGGGCCATCGCCGCTTCGAGACGACCACGGCGGGCATTGCCCCAGCCTCGCTGCAGCGCTCCGTAGCGCACCTCGGCCACGGTCTGGAACGAGAGATACTCGACCCGCCCGACGAGCAACGGTTCGTAGCGGCGCGCGAGGGTCGAGTCGGGAACGAACCGGGCACTGAAGACGTCGGTGTCGACGACCACCGGCCCGCGGGCGGCGCGTGTGGTCAACCCGCGACGGCCGCGAGGAACGCTTCGGCTTCCTCAGGGCTGAGGTCCTCGATCACGTCCTCACCATAAGGAGGGTGCGGCCGCCCGCGTCGCAACAGCTCCTCGACCGGCAGCTCCAAGCTCTCGCACGGGTTCAGGCTGCGGATTCGACATTGCCCAACCAGTGTAGGACTAGCGAACGGGCCGGTCTGGCGGCCGTTCCGAAGGGAGCCCGGCAGGCGTTCGGTGGCGCCAACCCGCGCCGCGACATCGATGCTGGCGATTTGACGCTCCGTCCATCCCGGAGCTGTCCGGCGCGCACAACGCGGCTGCGGAAGGGTGAGGTCGACGTGTCAAGCAACGATCTCGGAGAGATGCCCACGATCGAGCGGGGCCCGGTGGAAGGTCTCCTCAGGTGGAAGCGAGGTGCTGAGCGAGTTTGTCGAGGCACTGGTCCATGCCGGCCGCGGACAGGTTGCGGGCCTCGATGGTGGTGTAGCCGAGCTCGGTCACGGTGACTCGGCTGTGTTGGTCGTCGACGCTCGCGAAGGTGACGATGTGGGGGACGGCGTCGGGCACGCCGTCGGCGGGGATCCCGGCTGCCGATGGTGTGGTGTGCTGCCCGTCGGGGGTGGCGAAGCGGCTCACGTACTCCAGTCGGTGGCCGGGTTCGACGACGTCGTAGGTCCAGGTGTTGTAGATGTCGGGCATCCCGAATTCCGTCGGGGCGCGCATCGCGACCAGTGACACACCGCCGACGGTCACGTCGAGCTCGGCGACCGGGCACGTGAACCCAGTTGGCCCCCACCACTGCCCTACGGCCTCCGGTGTCGTCCACGCGGTGTAGAGCTGCTCGACGGGAACCGGGACGACACGCTCGGCGTGCACCTCGAAGGTCTGTGCCTGATCGGTCACGGCGCGCTCCGTTCGATGGGCTCGGTTTCGATCGTCACGCTCGCTGCGGCGAGCTGCTTTCGGCGTGTCTGCGGTGCCCGCCGGTTGACGCCTACTCGGCGGTCATCGCGGCGAGGGCCTCGACGGTGCGCCAGTTGCGGGTGGTGGCCGACGCCGCGCCGGGGGTCTTGAGCTTCGCCAGGGCCTGCGTCAGCTTGGAGCGGCCCTGGCCGAATGGGAGGTATAGGTAGACCTCGGTGCCGTGGACGGTCAGCTCCTCGGGGGCGAATGCTGCAGCGTCGAACCGGGCGGTCAGCTCGGCGTCGGCGGCCGAGGCGAGGAACGTCACGACCACTTTCGTGGGGTCCTCGACCGGGTACGGGTTGGTGGCGAGGACGGCGGCCAGCTCCTCGCCGGTGCGGATCAGGACGTTGGTGTCAAGCCCGGTGGCGTCCTGGATGGCGGCATGGATCTGGTCGCCGCTGGCCCGGCCCTTCGGGGTGAACACGACGTTGCCGCTCTGGAGGTACGTCTCGACGTCGGTGTGGCCGAGCGATTCGACCACTGCCCGCAGGTCGGCCATCTTGAGCGAGCGGCTGCCCCCGAGGTTGACTCCGCGCAGCAAGGCGACGACGCGCATCCCCCGGTGCTGCCCGGTCATCCCTGTGCCCCGAGTGTGAGCGGAGTGCTGAGATTCGCTCTCACGGCAAGGTCTCCTGTCGATCTCTCCGGTGCTGCGTGACGGTGAACGGGCCGAGAATTGATGCTGTTCAGCACCCTGCTACCTCGAGTATCGGGCGCGCTGGTCGGCGTCGAGCTTGGCGGTGGCGAGGCGGAGGGCGGGGCGGGGCAAGGACCGGGCGTGCTCGGTGAGGAACTGGTGGAGGGCCTTGGGGTCTCGGGTGCCGGCGTGCTTGAGGAAGGTTCCGACGGCGTTGTGGACCACCGGTTCGGGATCGGTGGCGAGGAGCCGGGCGAGCGTGAAGCCCTCGGCGACGTCGTCGTCGCTGCCGGCGTGCACGAAGTACAGCGGCGCGGTGATCGCGGTCCGTCGTCGCAGCGGCTGGGGTGCTGCGGCCAGCTCGTGGAGCGGTGTCGGCGTCCGGCCGGCGAGGTGCCCGCCCACGACGCGGGGCGCGGCCCGGTCGACCATGTCCCAGGTGGTGATCCGGTCGTGACGGTCCAGATAGAGCTGGCAGCGCGCGCGGCGCTGGTCGTCGTCGAGGCGACGGCGGGCTTGGAAGTCGAGAATGCACATCGCGGCCATGCGCGGCTCGTAGGCCGGGTGCTCGAGCAACCGGTCGACCTCGCCGAGCGACAGGCCGGCGTAGGTGTTGGCCGTGGCGAACAGGTCGCGCATCCGCATCCCGAACGCGTCCTCGTCGGGCGCGAGTCGCTTGCGGACGTTCACCAGCTCGGCCTCCGAGCGCACCGCTTCGAGCGCGGCGAGGACGTCCTCGGCCGACGCGCCCGCTCCGGCTCGTCTGCTCACCGGGCCGTCCACGGGTTGTAGGTGCCGAAGCTCCACGTGTGGCCCTCGAGATCGCGGCACGCGAAGCTGCGGCCGCCGTAGTCCTCGTCGCGCAGGTCGCGGACCATCTCGACGCCGGCGGCCCGGGCCCGCGCGTAGGCGTGATCGGCGTCGGCGACGACGACGTAGACGTCGTGGGTCTCGTCCCCGATGGTGCCGATCATCACCATGCCGGTGCCGGCGGTGAGCTCGGCGTGGGCGAGGCCGCCGTCAGCAGTGGGCACGACCCGGTGGCGACCGAACCCAAACACCTCGCAGAGCCAGTCGACCGCGACGTTCTCGTCGCGGAAGCGGATCGACGGGATGACCGTGGAGCCCGCCGGTGGTCCGGGGGGCACGGGATCGGGGGTGGTGAAGGTGTGGTGGACGGCTTCGACGTTGTTGCCGTCGGGGTCGCGGACGAAGGCGCCGTAGTAGCCGGGGTGGTACTCGGGCCACACGCGAGGTTCGTGGAGGATCTCGGCGCCGATGCTCACGGCGGCGTCACGGAAGGTGCGCACGGCGTCGCGCCCGGACGCCCGGAACGCCAGGTGGCTCTCGCGGAACCCGGCGCCGGTGCGCTGCGGGCCGAGCCAGAAGCAGGGGAACTCGACGCCGTAACCGATCCCCGAGCCGGTCTCGAGGAGGCGCGTAGCGCCGAGCGGGCCGAGCACGGTGTCGTAGAACGCGGTGCTGGCGGCGAGGTCGGCGCACTGGATGGAGACGTGGTCCAACATCGACGACGTCACTGTTCGTCGGGTGGGCACTGCCCGTCGGGTTGGGTCTGGTCGTAGCGGCGTTGCATCTCCTCGGGCGTGACGTCTTCGATGCTGTGGCCGATGTTCCAGCGGTGCCCGAACGGGTCGACGATCACCCCGGAGCGTTCTCCGTAGAAGGCATCGGTCGCGGGACGCACGAGCGTGGCCCCTGCGGCGACCGCCTGCTCCAGCACGATGTCGGCGTCGTCGACGTGGAGGTGGATCGTGGCGCTGCTCCCCGCGGTCGGGTCGGGGGCGACGATGCCGTGCTCGGGGAACTCGTCGCACACCATCAGGGTGGCCCCGCCGAAGTCGACCTCGGCGTGCCCGACCCGCCCACCGGGCTCGTCGAGCCGGAACAGCTCGGTGGCGCCGAACGCCTGGCGATAGAACTCGATCGCCGCCCCGGTGTCGCGCACGCACAGGTACGCGAACAGCTCGTGGATCGCCATGGCCGGACTCCCTTCACCTCGGTTCGAGTCCAGGTTACGAAGGTCGTCTTGAAGGAAATCGACCCTTCGATCAGCGCGGCGAGACCGGCGTCCACGGCTCCTCGTCGCCCCCGCGAGCAGCGAAGATCCCCATCGCACCGACGGGTCGGCCGTACGGGTCGTCGAGGTGCACGAACCGGGCCGGGAACGCCAACACCGTGCCGTCCCGCAGTCTGACCGGCAGGTTGATCGTCGCGCCGGCCAGGTGGCGGTCCCCGCCCGCCATCACCCGATGGAACCCGGCCCAGTGCCGCTCCCGCAGGTCGTCGGGCACGATCAGATCGACCGACTGGCCGACCGCCTCCGTAGCCGAGTACCCGAACAGCTCGGCCGCGCCGTCGTCCCAGAACGCGATGCGACCATCGGACGTGGCGACGACCATCGCGTGCTCGACCACGGCTCCGGTCACCTCAGCGACCCACCGGGAGGTGCAACTCCTCGCGGGGCCGCGCGGCCCGATACGCGGCCGGGGTCGTACCAGCGAACTCGACGAACTCGCGGGTCAGGTGCGCCTGATCGGCATACCCGCCTTCGGCGGCGAGCTGCGCCCACGACCGGCCCGGGTCGCGGTGCGCGGCGGCGAGCACGCGCCGGAAGCGGCGCACGCGCCCGTAGCGCTTCGGGCTGAGACCGGTCGCGTCACGGAACTGCGCTGTGAAGTGCCGATGGCTCAAGCTGCTCTCCTCCACCAGCGACGCCACCGGTGTGTCCCCGTCCCAACGCTCCAACGCCGCGGCTACGTCGGGGTGCATCGCCCGGATCGACCCCACCTGTTCCGACAACGCCCGCCCCAAGAGCGCGAGCATCGCCGCCGGGTCCGACAACGAGCCCAGCTCGTCACGCGTCGCACCGGCGTCGGGCCACAACGACGGCAACGGCACATGGCGAGCCGTGAGCTCCGCGGCCGACATCCCGAACAGCGCCGTCGCCGCGCCCGGCCGCAGCTGCGCTCCCACCACCCGCGCCGCGGCTGACTCCTTGACGCAGTATCCGGCCCGCGCGCCCGCCAACGTCATCGATCCGACCAGGCGACCTTCGGCGTCGGCGTCGTCGGCGTACAGCCGCAACGGCACGTCGTCGAGCCTGATCGCCACGTGCATCCGCCCCGACGGCAGCGTGTGCTCCCGTCCCGGTGTCGCGCCGCCCGAGCTGAACCACAACCGTTCCACCAACAGCCCCAACGGACCGGCCACACCGACCGTCAACGACGCCGCAGTTGCGGGTACATCCATCGGCTCAGTATCGCCCACTCGAACTGTCCCCAGCGCGTCACCATCCGCAGAGGGCTCGGTGGAGTTGATCGGCGCGCGCGGTGGCGGACAGTTCCGTCCCGTGTCACTCGTTGCGCGGCGATCGGTGGCGCGGCCTGGGG
>BTUT01000222.1:0-5690 GCA_045862935.1 Acidimicrobiia bacterium | reverse complement strand
CTCGCGAGCGCATCGTGGAGGCGGCCCTGCGGCTGTTCGCGGAGCGGGGCACGGAGGCGGTGAGCGTGCGGCCCGTGGCCGACGCCGCGGGCGTCACCGTGCCCGGTCTCTACTACCACTTCGCCTCGAAGGCCGACCTGATCCGCGAGGTCTGCCGAGCGCGTGGCGTCCAGTCCGGCTGGGACCCCGAGCACGGCTTCGTGCCCCCGGCCTCGCGCCGCGTGGCCGAGCGCATCGCGGAGCAGGCGCATCGCGAGTTCGCGCGCATGCGGGCCAACGAGGAGTTCCTCCGCCACATGCAGCGCGAGGGCACCCTGGGCGACGACGACGCGCGCGCCGTCGGCTCGAGCCTCGCCGACGCGTGGCGCGCCCGCTGGCGGGAGGTGCTCCTCGGGTCGGGTGACCTCGCGGCCGGTGCCGACGTGGACTCCGCCGCGGACGCGATCGCCACGTTCCTGTGGGGCTTGTTCGTCCAGTACCTGAGCCGGCGCGACGCATCGGTGGCGGCGCGCATCGACCCGTTCGCGCGCCTGGTGGGATCCGCGCTCTCGCGCGGCCGCTGATGGCCCACGCTCCCGCATCCGACGCACCGGTGCGCACGGCCTACGCCGCGCGCCTGTCCCGCAAGCGGATCGTGCTCACGATGATCGCCGCGATGTCGGGCATGTTCCTCGCGAGCCTCGACAGCACGATCGTGTCCACGGCGATGCCCACCATCGTGGGCGACCTCAACGGGATCAACCACTACGCGTGGGTGTTCTCCGCGTACCTGCTCGCCGAGATCGCCACGATCCCGCTGTGGGGCCGGCTCGCCGACATGTTCGGCCGGAAGCGGATCTTCCTCGTCGGCATGGCGATCTTCCTCGTGGGCTCGGTCTTCTCCGGCATGGCCACCTCGATGTTCTGGCTCGTGCTCTTCCGCGGGGTCCAGGGCATCGGGGCCGGGTGCCTCCTGCCGGTCGCCCAGACCATCACCGCCGACCTGTTCACGCTCGAGCAGCGGGCCAAGGTCTCGGCCTTCTACTCCGCGCTCTTCGGGTTCTCGGCCATCGTCGGCCCGTTGATCGGGGGCTACATCACCGACCACTGGTCGTGGCGGTGGGTCTTCTACGTCAACATCCCCATCGGCATCGCGGCGATGGTCCTCGTGGCGACCGTGATGGTCGAGCCGCTCGAGCACCGTCACCGACACCGGCTCGACTGGCTCGGCATCGCCACGCTCCTCGGATGGACGTGCCTGCTCGTGTTCGCGCTCGAGTCGGGTGGGCGCGACTACGCGTGGGACTCGGCGCTCATCGTCGGCTGCTTCGCGGCGAGCGCGATCCTCTTCGCGACGTTCGTGGTCGCCGAGCTGCGCACGCCCGAGCCGCTCATCCCGTTCGATCTGTTCAAGATCCCGATGCTGCGGGCGTCGACCGTCATCTCGATCGCGGTGGGTGCCGCGATGTTCGGGACGATCTCGTTCCTGCCGCTCTACGTGCGCGCGGTGGTCGGCTCGTCGGCGACGGGAGCCGGACAGGTCCTCACGCCGATGATGCTGTCGATGATGCTGTCGTCGGCCATCGGCGTGCGTCTCGTCCTCAAGCTCGGGTACCGGCTGGTGTGCGCGGTGGGGTTCTCGATCACGCTCGTCGGGGTGGTGGCGCTCACCCAGCTCACCGTCGAGGCCACCCGGTTCGACGTGAGCGTCGCCATGGTGTTCATCGGCTTCGGCAACGGCTTCGTGTTCATGGCCACGGCCCTCGCCGCGCAGAGCTCGGTCGACCTGCCGCGCATGGGCATCGCGAACGGGCTCGTGAACTTCACCCGCCAGCTCGGGGGTGCGGTGGGCATCGCGGTCGCGTCGGCGGTGATGCTCAGCGGGCTCACGAGCCGGCTCACCGACGCGTTCCCGGGTCAGGACATCGACACCTCGCGGCTCCTCACGCCCGGGACCGGGCAGGACCTCCCCGCCGCGGTGCAGGACCTCGTGCGCGGCGCGTTCGCCGGCGCGCTGCACAACGTGTTCGTGATGACCCTGTTCGTCGTGATCGCGGGAGCGTTCACCGTGCTGCTCATGCCCCGCGGCAGCGCCACCGACCTGCGCGACCAGGCCCAGGCGAGCTTCGTCGAGGAGATCGAGGCCCACCCCGAGGTGCGCGACGAATACGCCCTCGACACCTGATCCGAGATGTGCCCCAGCCCCCGCGACGCGGGGGCCGAGGGACGCACCGACGGACGGAGCGTCCGGCACCGGCACTCCGCGGCGCGCCAGGATGGTGCGGTGCCCGAGCTCCCGCAGATGCAGGCGCTGGCCGAGCGCCTCGACGCCGCGGTGGCGGGCCGGGTCGTCGCGGGGTTCGAGACCCACTCGTTCTCGTCGCTCAAGACCGTGGTGCCGCCCCCCGACGCGCTCGTCGGACGCGCGGTCGACCGTGTGACCCGCCGCGCGAAGTACCTCGTGCTCGACCTGGGCGACGCCGGTCGCCTGCTCGTCCACCTGTCGCAGGCCGGGCGCCTCGACGTGGAGGACCCACCGAAGCGCACGAAGCCCCGGGGCAGCGTCGTGCGGGTGCGCTTCGCCGACGGCCCGGCGCTCCTCGTGCGCGAGTACGGCAAGGAGCGCAAGGCAGCGTGGTGGGTGCTCGCGCCGGGCGACGACGGGCCGCTCGCGGGCCTCGGCCCGGAGCCCGACTCGGACGCGTTCGCGGAGCTCGTCCTCCACGGCGACGACCGGCGCCGCATCCACACCTGGCTACGCGACCAGCGCTCGGTGGCGGGCGTCGGCCGCGGCTACGCCGACGACGCGCTCTGGCGCGCGCGGCTCTCGCCGTACGCGACGCTCGCCGCGCTCGACGCCGACGGACGCGCCGCCCTCCTCGACGCCATCCGCGGCGTGATGACCGACGGGCTCGAGCTCGAGCGCGCCCGGACCGGCGGCCTCTCCGAGCCGAAGCTCGGGGGCAACTTCGAGGTGCACGGCCGCCACGGCTCGCCTTGCCCGCGTTGTGGTGACACGATGCGGCGCGTGTCGTACGAGAGCCACGAGGTCACCTACTGCCCCCGCTGCCAGACCGGCGGCAAGGTGCTGGCCGATCGCCGCCTGTCGAGGTTGTTGAAGTGAGCGACCGCAAGCCTCCCCGCTGGCGTTCGATCACCGCCGTCGCGCTCGTGGTGCTCGCCGCGATCCTGGCGCCGCTCACCGTCACCGCTCGCTGGGTGCACGACCACATCCTCGACACCGACGGCTACGTCGAGACGGTGGCGCCGCTCGCCGACGACCCGGTGATCACCGACGCGCTCGCGAAGCGGGTCGTCGACGAGCTGTTCGCCCGAGCCGACGTGCAGCGCCGGGTCGAGGACCTCCTCCCCGGTCCGGTCGATGCGCTCGGGCGCACGTTCACGAACTCCCTGCGGAACCTCGCCACCAACCAGGCCGAGTCGTTCCTCGCCTCCGACCGCTTCCGGGCCCTCTGGGAGGAGGCCAACCGCATCGCGCACGAGCAGGTCGTGGCCATGTTCTCCGGTGACGGCGACGCGGTCTCCCAGGACGACGGCCAGGTGGTGCTCGACCTCGGGGTGGTGGCCGACAAGGTGCGCGAGCGCCTCGTCGACGGGGGCGTCGGCGTCCTCCGGCGGGTGAGCGTGCCCAAGGGCGTGGTGGAGGTCACCCTCTTCCGGTCGGACGTGATCCCGGAGCTCCAGACGGCGTTCTCCGTCCTCGACGATCTCGCTGCCATCCTGCCCGTCGCCTTCCTGGTGTGCCTCGCGGGTGCGATCGCCGTCGCGCCCCGCCGGCGCCGGATCGTGATCGCCCTGGGCCTGAGCGTGGCGGCGGCGACCTCGCTGCTGCTCGTCGCCGTCAACCTCGTCCGGCGCGAGTCGCTCGACCACGCCACCGAGGCCGGCCTGAACACCGACGCGGCCAAGGCCGTGTTCGACGCGCTCGTGGTCGCGCTGCGCGAAGCCTCGTGGATCGTGATCGTCGCCGGCCTCGTCGTCGCGCTCGTCACCGCGGTGTCGAACCCGACGTGGATCGGCCGAGTCGTGGGACGGCTGCGCGGCTCGTCGAGCACCGACGCGCCGCCGATCTCGGCCGTCGCGCGTGAGCACCGGAACGTGCTCCTGCTCAGCGCCATCGGCATCGCGTTGGTCGTCCTGGCCGTGTGGCCGACGCCGACGCTGCTCGTCGTCGTCGTCACCTTGGTCGTGCTCGCGTTCGTCCTCGGCCTGATCGTCGCGCTGGCGCGGATGGCCGGCTCAGGGGCGGGAGAAGCGGCTCACACGCCCGAGGACGTCGACCAGCTCGGGTGACGACCCCCACCGACACTCCGGCGGCCGTCACGAGCTTGCCGTCGACGACGCCATCCTGGCGCGTTCCGCGGGGAGGAGCTCCGGACCCCGGTCCTCAGCGCGTGCGGAGGGGGCCCGTGTCGACGACCTCGAACGCGCTCCCCGGGACGCGCTTCATCTGGCCGAGGTCGTCATCGTCCCAGCGCGGGTCGGCGGCACCGGTGACGAACCAGTTCGACCCGTTGTCGGCCACGATCATCCCGTAGCGCTGCAGCGCCTCGAGGACGACGCGCGCCTGGCCGTGGAAGCCGCTGAGGTCGTAGTCGGCCCGCAGCCGCAGGCGCAGCCCCATCGGCGGGCGGCGCGGATCGGTGCTCGACGACGCGAAGTGCGTCGCGGGGAGCACGAACGCGCGCTGCGTGGCGCTCACGGTGAAGCGCAGCGCGTGGTCGATGCGGCCCCGGGCCACCTCGTCGTAGCGGACCAGCCCGGCGAAGATCGGGAGTCCGGCTGCGTCGGCCGACGTCCAGCCAATGGGCCGCAGGGCGTTCGACCGCAGGTCCCACCGCGCGCCGTTGCTCGCCTGCCAGCGGTCGCCGAGCGGCGTCGCGTTGTACAGCTCGTAGAGCACGCAGGCGTCGCGGTCGACCGCGATCACGGGGCGGGCGCCGCCCGCCTCGATCGGCGCGCCGAGCGGGATGGGGAACGGGCCCGGGTCGCTCTCGTCCGCCCAGTCGACGTACTCCACCGGGACCGCGGTCTGGTTCGCCGACACGGTCACGTACGGGATGCCGTACGCGCCACCGCCGCCGAAGTCGGGGTGGAGGAAGTCGCCGCCGCTGGCCAGGATGCCGGCGATGTAGTCCGCGGATGCCGAGTGCACGGGGTAGCCCGAGACGTCGGTGTTCCAGGCGTTGTCGGCGGGGAACACCGGGCAAGTCCCGAGCGGCCCGTTCTGGTCACCCGTCGGTGAGGACGGACCCGACGGCGACACCGTGCCGGTGGGCGGCGACGCACCGTTCGACGGGCCCGGGTCGGGCTCCTGGGGCGGCTCGGGCACGCAGGCCGCGAGCACCAGCCCCGCGGTCACGAGCACCGCGAGCGCGACGACGCGAGGCCCCGGCGCGATCGCGCGCCGGTCCCGGCGCGTCCGCGCCGTCCGCCGGGTCTGCCCCGGCAGCCGCGTCGACCGCGCGCGCTCCGGTCGTCTCGGGCGTCGCGTCCGCCCGGTCCCCGGGTGCCATGCCATCTCAGTCCCCCCCGCGCCATCTCCGGACCCTCGTGTCGGCAGATCGGGAGCCGAACTGGAACCGGGTGCGTACGATCCCCTCTCGTGGTCCCCGCGCTGGTGGCCTCGATCCCGAGCCCGGCCAGTGGAGAGCTCGAGATCGGGCCGTTCTCCCTCCACGTCTACGGGC
>BTUT01000221.1:0-5713 GCA_045862935.1 Acidimicrobiia bacterium | reverse complement strand
GGCATGATCCTGCGCGGGATCGGCCGCCTGGTGCGCACGTTCCCGCACGTGCCGGGGGTGGACTTGGCGGGGACGGTCGCGTCGTCGGACTCCGACCGCTTCTCCCCCGGCGACCGCGTCGTGCTCACCGGCTTCCGGGTCGGCGAGGCGTGGTGGGGCGGGTACGCGCAGCAGGCCCGCGTCAAGTCGGAGTGGCTCGTGAAGGTGCCCGCCTCACTCACCACGCGCCAGACCATGGAGATCGGCACCGCCGGCCTCACCGCGATGCTCTGTGTCGAGGCGCTCGAGCGCGACGGCCTCCGCCCCGATGCCGGTCCGGTGCTGTGCACCGGCGCGGCGGGTGGGGTGGGCTCATACGCCGTTCATCTGCTCGGCGCGCTCGGGTACGCGGTCACCGCGTCGACGGGCCGCCCCGAGACCGCCGACTACCTGCGGGCCATCGGCGCGACCGAGGTCATCGACCGTGCGGAGATCGCGGACGCGCCGGCGAAGCCGCTGCTCTCCGAGCGGTGGGCCGGGTGCGTCGACGCAGTCGGCGGGGCGACCCTCGCCCACGTCCTCGCGGAGATGCGCTACGGCTCGGCCGTGGCCGCCTGCGGCAACACGGCCGGCAACGACCTCCCGACATCGGTGCTGCCGTTCATCCTCCGCAACGTCCGCCTGCTCGGGGTCGACTCGGTGATGGTGCCGACCACCGAACGCGTTGCCGTGTGGCAGCGCCTCGGCGAGCTGGTCGACCCCGGGTTCCTCGCGGACGCGACCACCGTCGTCGGGTTGGAGGGTCTCGCCGCCGCAGCGGAGCAGATCCTCGACGGCCAGGTGCGCGGCCGGGTCCTCGTCGACGTCAACGCGTAGACCAGCCCCGACCAGCGCGCGACCGACCGGCTCACTGCTCAGAACGCAGAGCGGTGGTGACCGCCGTCGACCGCGATATACTGACCGTTGACGTAGCCGGCCAGGTCGGAGCACAGATACACGATCGTCGACGCGATCTCTCCGGGCTCGCCGGCTCGACCGGCCGGGACGCCGGCCGTCTCGATCAGCCACTTCCGGCGGGCGTCGTGGTCGGTCAAGCCTTCGTGCGTCTCCAGGTACCAGTCTGTGGTCCTGGTCGCGATCCATCCCGGGGCAACCGTGTTGATCGTGATCCCGTGCCGGGCGTACTCGTCGGCGACGCTCTTGAGCAGACCCACCGTCGAAGGCCGGGTGGCGTTCGCAACGGTGTGCGGCGGGTGCATCTGCGGCTCCTTCGCGGTCGCCGACCCGATGTGGACGTACCGGCCCCAGCCCGCGTCCTTCATCGCCGGGAGCACCGCGTGGAGCATGTACACCTGACTCATCGTGTAGGTCCGATACGACTCGACGTAGTCCTCGTACTGCGTGATCTCGTCGAAGAATCCGCGCACGTGGAAATCGGCCTGCGTGATCACGATCAGTGGCGGCCCGTAGATCTCGGTCGTCTCGGCAACCGCGCGCTCGATGTGCTCCTGTCGGGTCATGTCCGCGGAGATGCCGACGGCGTCACCCCCTTCGTCGCGGATCCCGGCCACGGCGCGATCGATGTGCTTCTGGGTTCGAGCCACGATGGCGACTCGGCAGCCTTCGGCCGCGAGCAGCTTTGCCGACTCCAGACCGATTCCCTTGCTGCCGCCCACGACGAGCGCCACCTTGCCCGCAACTCCGAGATCCATCTCGTCAGCCGTTCTGCATCACAAGGCCCCGAGGCGGGGGGTGGACTCGCGCCTGATCAGCGTGGCGCCCAGCTCCCGCCGCAGCTCCTCGGTCGAGCCGTAGAGCACGTCGAGCACGAGACCCCGACGGATGAAGCGGTGCAGGTCGTGCTCCCAGGTGAAGCCGATCGCGCCGAGCACTTGGAGGCAGTTCTCGGCGGCGAGCCGGAACGCGCGTCCCGCGAGGCACTTGCCGGCGGTCGCGGCCACGTCGGCCTCGTCGCCCCACGCCTCCTCCAAGACGACCTCGGCAGCCTGGATCGCGACTAGGACGTCGGCGAGCCGGAACTTGACGGCCTGGAACACCCCGATCGGTTGGCCGTACTGCATCCGGGACTTCGCGTGCTCGGTCGCGGTGTCGAGCATCGTCGCGGCGACGCCCAGCAGCTCGGCGGCGAGCGCCCGGCGCGCCGCGCAGGTCGCCCGACCTCCGTCGACGAGGCCTTCGAGCGCGCGCCCGGTGACGCGGACGAGACCGAGGTCGGGATCGAGCCCGCGCACCACTGCTGCGTCGAGCCCGTCGACCGGAGCGAACGCGAGCCCGTCGACCGTGCCGTCAGGCGCGATCGCCGTGCCTCTCCCGGGGCGGGGGTGCACGACGGGCCCGTCGACGCCGGTCGCGAGCCGCACGACGTCGTCGAGCGCCGCGCTGCGGGCGAGCAGCGCTCCTTGGAGTCGGAACTGCACCGGCACGATCGCCTGGTCGTCCTCGACCAGGACGTCACGCCAGCCGGCCTCGACCAGGGCGTCGGTGACGTCGCCGTCGGCCCCCAGCACGCTGCGCAACGTGGCCGTGAACATGTCGAGGGCCTCGACGTCGATGCGAGCCATCCCACTCACCCCCGCGGCAGACCGAGGACCCGGTCCGCCAGGATGGAACGCTGGATCTCGATCGAGCCGCCGTAGATCGGCGCGGCCCGCCCGAACAGGTACTCCTGGCGCCAGCCCTCGGCCGCGCCGTCGTCGTCGAGCTCGAGCACCGGCGAGAGCACCCGCTCGGCCACGTCGGTGACCGCCTGGTCGCCCAAGGCGAGGAGCACCTTGTCGACCGAGATCTCCGGCCCCGGGTTCTCCCCCGCGGCGAGGCGTCGAATCGTCTGACGGGCCTTGAGCCGCATCGCGGTGACCGCCAGGTACGCGTCGGCGATCTCGCCGGGATCCGCCGTCGCTCCCGCGTGCTCGATCAGCGAGTCGACGAGGACGTGGAGCCAGCCCTGGCGCTGCCACGGGTACATGCCGCGCTCCCACTGGAGGAGGTACATCGCCACAGCCCAACCCGCGCCCTCCTCCCCGATCAGCCGATCGGCCGGCACGCGCGCACCATCGAAGAACACCTCACCGAACTCGTCGCGCCCGGTCATCGCGCGAATGGGGCGCACCGTCACGCCGGGCGTGTCGTGATCGACCAGGAACATCGACAGGCCCTTGTGGCGCGACTCGGGCGTCCCGGTGCGCGCGAGGGCTACGCAGCGCTGCGCGATCGTGGCCTGGCTCGTCCACACCTTCTGGCCGTCGAGCACCCACTCGTCGCCGTCGCGGACCGCACGGGTGCGCAGCGACGCGAGGTCGCTCCCGGCGTCGGGCTCGGAGAACCCCTGGCACCACGCCTCGTCGCCGCGCAGCAGCGGTGGCACGAAGCCGGGCGCGGCGCTCGGCGCGAAGTGCACGAGCATCGGGATCAGCGTCTCGAGGGTGAGATACGTCTCCGGTACCGGCACCCCGCGGCGGGTGAGCTCGTCGTACATCGTGGCGCGATGGCGGGCGTCGCCCCCGAGACCCCCGACCGACTCGGGCCAGCCGTACCGGACCCAGCCGGCGTCGAACAGCGCGCGCTGGAGGTCGCGCTGCACGACTGCGAGCTCCGTCAGCTCGAGGTGGTGCACGTCGCGCTGCATCGCGCACAGCGGCTCCTGCGCGTCCAGCCACGCGCCGAGCGCCACGCGGTATTCGTCCGGCCTCACGTCCAGGACCAGTTCGGGTCGCGCTTCTCCAGGTACGCCAGTCGGGCCTCCGCCGAATCGTGGTACCTGGTCATGCGGCCGGTGTAGTCCTGCTCGAGCCGGTATCCGTCCTTGAGGCCCAGGTCCTCGACCCGGTTCAGCGACTCCTTCGCCAGGCGCAAGCCGAGCGGACTCTTCATGGCGAGCACGGCGGCCAGCTTCCGGGCGGCGGGGAGCAGCTCACCTGGGGGGACGACCCTGCTCACCGCGCCGCGCCGGAAGAACTCGTCGGCGCCCACGAACGCGCCGGTGAAGAACATCTCTCGGGTGAAGTAGGCGCCGACCATCCGCTGGAGGTGGCGTCCGCCGCCCAGCACGCCGGCGTTGATCTCCGGGAGCGCGAACCGCGCCGTCTCGGAGGCGATGATGTTGTCGCAGCACGCGACGAGCGCAAGCCCGGCACCCACCGCGGCGCCGTTGATGGCACCGATGACGGGCAACGGGCAGTCGCTGATCGCCCAGAAGCAGTCACGCACGATCGAACCGGGATCGAGCCGATCCACGATCGAGTCATCTCCTGCCGGCTCACGGCTGTGGCGACGCGCCGAGTCGTGGAGATCCACGCCCGCGCAGAACACCCGCTCTCCCGGCGCGGTGAAGATCACACAATGCGCCTCGGTGCTCTTGGCGAGCGCGGTGAACGCCTCCGTCAGCTCGCGCCACGCCTGGTGGTTCAGCGCATTGACGGGCGGTCGGTCGAAGGTGACCGTGGCGACGCGGTCGGCGACGTCGACCCGTAGGAACTCCAGCTCGGCCATCGGACTATGCGTCCTTCGTGAACTTCTCGATCGTGGCCCGCACCTCGTCGCTCGTGAACGACTCGCCCTCGGTCGCCAGTGCAAAAGGCAGCACGTTGGCCGCCGCCTGCGCGAGCCACACGTTGACGGCACGCTTGGTCTCCTGGAGCGCCTGCGGCGGCTGCGCAGCCAGGCGGTGCGCGAGCGCGGTGGCCTCGGCCATCAGGTCATCGGCCGGGACGACGCGGTTGGCGAGACCCAGCTCCACCGCGAGCGGCGCCGGGATCTTGTCGCCGGTGAACAGGTACTCCTTGGCCCGGAGCACGCTCATCATCAACGGCCACATCGCCGCGCCGCCGTCGCCGGCCACCAGTCCGATGTTCACGTGGGTGTCGGCGATGTAGGCGGTGTCGGCGATGTACACGATGTCGCAGAGCACTGCGGCGGTGCACCCCAGACCAACTGCCGGCCCATTGACCGCGCCGACGATGGGTAGATGGAAGTTGATCATCTCGTCGACGAGGCGCTTCGCTTTCCGAAGCGACCGGCGCCGATGGTCGAGCGAGTTGTAGTCGCGGATGAACCCGGGGATGTTGCCGCCGGCGCTGAAGGCCTTGCCCGCCCCGGTCAGCACGACCGCGCGCGCATCGGCGTCGTCGGCGATCTGCGCCCACACACTGACGAAGCCGTCGTGCAGCGCGTCGTTGAACGCGTTGCGGTGCTCCGGGTTGTTCATCGTGACGATCCGGACCGGACCGTCGGACTCGACGATCAGCTCCTGCGGCAGGTCATACCCCACGGTTCGGCTCCTGGATTCAGGGATCAGCAAATTTGACAGTTGTGTCAACCCTAGGCCACGGTGTTCGCCGCATGCACCCCCAGCGAGACGCGTGACGTGGACCCGCGATCCTCTCCTGAGGCCGAGGCCTTCCGAACCCGAGTGCGGGCGTTCCTCGCCGAGCAGCTCCCGGCCGACTGGCCGGGGATCGGCGCGCTGCCCGCTGACGAGGCCGCGACCTTCGTGCACCAGTGGCGGCGCACCCTCTTCGAGCACGGGTACCTGGGTCTGGCGTGGCCGAAGGAGTACGGGGGAGGCGGGCTGACCAAGCTCGAGCAGGTCGTGCTCGTCGAGGAGTGCGCCCGCGCGATGGTCCCGATCGGGCCCGCGAGCGACACCGTCACGGTGAAGATGATCGGCAACACGCTGCTGCGGTGGGGCACAGAAGCGCAGAAGCACCGATTCATC
>BTUT01000220.1:0-5737 GCA_045862935.1 Acidimicrobiia bacterium | reverse complement strand
GTCGCGGGCGTGAAGGCTCGCGCGGCCGCGGCCGCGGCGAACGCCGACGCCCTCCCGGGGCTGCTGCGTGACGAGATCGCCGAACGGCTCGGTCGGACGGCGTCCGACCGGTCGCTGCACCGCGCCCCCGACGGCCCGACGGTCTGGCTGATGGTCGGGGTCAACGGCGTGGGCAAGACCACCACCACCGCGAAGCTCGCGAAGCGTGAGCTCGACGACGGCCGCACGGTGCTGCTGGCCGCGGCCGACACGTTCCGTGCAGCCGCGGCCGACCAGCTCGCGACGTGGGCCGATCGCCTGGGCTGCACCGTCGTGCGTGGGCAGGATGGTGGGGACCCGGGGGCGGTGGTGTTCGACGCCATGGACTCCGCGGCCGCTCGGGGCACGGATGTCGTTCTCGTCGACACCGCGGGTCGGCTCCACACGAAGGTGAACCTCATGAAGGAGCTCGAGAAGCTCAAGCGCATCGTGGATCGCCGCCCCGGAGCGCTCCAGGAGGTGCTGCTCGTGCTCGATGCGAGCACCGGTCAGAACGGTCTGGCGCAGGCCCGCGAGTTCGCTGACGCGGTCGACGTCACCGGTGTGGTCCTCACCAAGCTCGACGGCACGGCCAAGGGCGGAGTCGTGCTGGCGATCGAGGACGAGTTCGGCGTACCGGTGAAGCTGGTCGGCCTCGGAGAGAGCGCCGACGACCTCGTCGCATTCGATCCGGTGGAGTTCGCCGCCGCGTTGGTCGAGTAGCACGCGTGTTCGACTCGCTCTCCGACCGTTTCGAGGGCATCTTCAAACGCCTTCGCGGCCGCGGCAAGCTCACCGAGAAGGACATCGACGAGGTCGCGCGCGAGATCCGCCTCGCGCTCCTCGAAGCCGACGTGAACGTGCGCGTCGTCAAGGCGTTCATCGCTCGGGTGAAGGAGCGCGCCGGCGGCGCCGAGGTGACGCGGAGCCTCAGTCCGGCGCAGCAGGTCATCAAGATCGTTCACGAGGAGCTCGTGGTCACCCTCGGCGGCGAGGCCGGCAAGCTCACGATGAACCCGCGCCCGCCGACGGTGATCCTGCTCGCCGGTCTGCAGGGTTCGGGCAAGACGACCGCCGCGGCGAAGCTCGCCCGATACCTCGAGCGCGACGGCAAGCGGGTGCTGCTCGTCGGCGCCGACCTCCAGCGCCCAGCCGCGATCGAGCAGCTGAAGGTGCTCGGCGAGCGCGTGGGCGTGCCGGTCGCGTCGATCGGCACCGACCCCGTGGCCGTGGCGCGGGCGGGGATCGAGGAGGCGGAGCGCCTCGGACGCAACGTCGTGATCGTCGACACCGCGGGACGACTCCAGATCGACGCCGAGCTCATGGACGAGCTCCGCGCGATTCGCGATGCGGTGGAGCCCGACGACGCGCTGCTCGTCGTGGACGCCATGACGGGTCAGGAGGCCCTCAACGTCGCCGAGGTCTTCGCGGACACCATCGACCTCACCGGCATCGTGCTCACGAAGCTCGACGGCGACGCCCGGGGCGGGGCCGCGCTGTCGGTGAAGGAGGTCACCGGACGACCGATCATGTTCGCCGGCGTGGGGGAGAAGCTCGAGGACTTCGAGCCGTTCCACCCCGATCGCATGGCCAGCCGGATCCTCGGGATGGGGGACGTGCTCACGCTCATCGAGAAGGCCGAGGCCGCCTTCGACGCCGAGCAGGCCGCCGTGGCGTCGGAGCGGCTGCGCACCGGCGCCTTCACCCTCCAGGACTTCCTCGACCAGATGCGCCAGATGCGCAAGATGGGCCCGCTCCAGAACCTGGTCGCGATGTTGCCCGGGGTTCCCAAGGAGCTCCGCAACGCGGAGGTCGACGAGCGAGAGCTCGCCCGGATCGAGGCCATCATCTGCTCGATGACGCCCGACGAGCGCGCCGACCCGTCGATCATCGACGGCTCGCGGCGGGTCCGCATCGCCGCAGGCAGTGGGACCCGCACCCAGGACGTGAACGCCCTGCTGAAGCAGTTCAAGCAGGTGTCGCAGCTGATGAAGCAGTTCACGAAGGTCGGCCGGGGCAACAAGCGCCGACTCGCCGGACTCCCACCGGGGCTGCTCGGGCCCGGTGCCTCGTCCTGAGCGGGTCGCGCGGCGCGGATCGTCGGGCCGGTCGACCGGAGCAGGAGATCGGATTGCGGAGCGAGTAGCCTGTCGGGCTTCCAGCGCCGAAAGGGACTTCGTGGCCGTCAAGATCCGCCTCATGCGCGTGGGCAAGAAGAAGCAGCCCACCTACCGCGTCGTGGTTGCCGACGCTCGCTCGCCGCGCGACGGGCGGATCATCGAGACCATCGGGCACTACGGGCCCCGCGAGGAGCCGTCCCGCGTGCAGATCGACGCCGACCGCGCGCTCGACTGGCTGCGCAAGGGCGCGAAGCCCACCGAGCAGGCCCAGAAGCTGCTCACCGTCGCGGGGGTGTGGGACACGTTCACCGCCGAGCGCCCGCACCCCGACACGAAGCTCAATCGTCGCGGCCACGTGACCGGTCGCGGCCCGGCGAAGAGCACCGTCAAGGCCCAGAGGCCCGAGCCGGAGCCCGCCCCCGAGGCGTCCGCAGGAGCCTCGGGTGCAGACGCCGACGCCGAGGACGTCGCCGAGCCCGCGGAGGTGGTGGCGTCGGAGGAGGCCGAGTCGTGAGCGTGCACGACGACCTCGGCGACGAATTCGACGAGTCCCTCGACGCGCGCGATCTCGATGACGACTTCGACGACGAGATCGCCGCGGAGGGCAACCGGATCGGCGGGGCCCGCGCCCGGGCGGTGACCGAATTCCTCGCGCGCGAGCTGGTGGAGGACGTCGACGCCGTCGACGTCACGATGTCGGAGGCGCGGGGCGAGGTGAGCCTGCTAATCCACGCGAGCCAGCCGGACGTCGGCCGCCTCATCGGGCGGCGCGGCCGGGTGATCCAGGCGGTTCGGCAGGTGGCGCGCGCGGCCGGGGCGATCGACGGCACACGCGTCGGCGTCGAAGTCGCCGACTAGCGCACCGGCGCCATGACCGGGGCGCCGCTCGGCCTGCTGGAGATCGGGAGGATCGGGCGGCCGCACGGCGTTCGCGGCGAGCTCATGGTGTCGCTCACCACCGACCGGCTCGAGCGCATCGCGGTGGGGACGCGGTGGTGGGTCGGCGCCCGCGAGGTGACGGTCGACGCGGCGCGCCCGCACCAGGGCCGGTACCTGGTGCGCATCACGGGCATCGACGATCGCGATGCCGCCGCCGCCCTCACGGGATCCCGCATCTACGCCGAGCCGCTGGCCGATGCTTCCGGTGATCCCGGCGTCGTCTGGGTGCACGAGGTGATCGGCGCGACCGTGGTGGATCGCCGCGGCCGGGTGCACGGGCGGGTCGTGGCCGTGGAAGCGAACCCCGCCCACGACCTGCTCGTGCTGGACGGTGGGGGTCTCGTGCCGATGGTGTTCGTGGTGGGCCAGGACGCGGATCGGGTGGTCGTCGATCCCCCCGACGGCCTGCTCGACTGACCGAGCCCGCGACCGGGAGCACCCGTGCGCATCGACGTCTTCACGATCTTCCCCGAGTACCTCGCCGGTCCGCTCGGCGTGTCGCTGCTCGGCAAGGCGCGCGAACGAGGGCTGCTCGACGTGCGGGTGCACGACGTGCGCGACTGGACCGATGATCGCCACCGCAGCGTCGACGACGCGCCCTTCGGCGGCGGTGCCGGGATGGTGATGACCCCGGGCCCGCTGTTCGCCGCCGTCGAGGCCATCGGTCCACCCCGACCGCTCTTGCTCTGCGCCGCGACCGGGCCCCGCCTCTCGCAGGGTCGGGTTCGGGAGCTCGCGTCGGGCGATGGCCTCTCGTTGGTGTGCGGTCGTTACGAAGGAGTCGACCAGCGGGTGGCCGACCACCTCTGCGACGGCGAGATCTCCGTCGGCGATTACGTCCTCGCCGGGGGCGAGGTCGCAGCCCTGGTGGTGATCGAGGCCGTCGCGCGGCTCGTGCCCGGGGTGATGGGCAACGACGCGTCGGCCGAGCAGGAGTCGTTCTCCGAGCGCGACGCGTCGTCCGGCGGTCTCCTCGAGTACCCGCAGTACACCCGGCCGGCCGATTTCCGGGGGTGGGAGGTCCCCGAGGTGCTGCGGTCGGGTGACCACGCCCGGATCGCGCGGTGGCGCCGGGCCCAGGCGCTGCGGCGCACGGCGGCCCGGCGCCCCGATCTCCTTTCACGCCCACTCACTCCCGAGGAGGAGGCGCTGCTCGTCGAGTTCCCCGAGTAGCCGGCGCGAGCTCCGGGCGCTGCCCGGCGCGACGCGAGTTCCGGATCCGGGTGAGCGCGGGTCGTCGACCGGCGAGCAGACGGGAGGGCGTCACGGGTACGATGGCCTGCCCGCCCGGCTCCGCTTCGACCGGGTGACTTGCGGAGGATCCGATGAACGCAACCGATCTCGTCGACCGCGCCCACCTGCGTAGCGACATCCCCGACTTCGGGCCGGGCGACACCTTGAAGGTGCACGTCCGGGTGGTCGAGGGCAACCGCGAGCGGGTCCAGGTCTTCCAGGGCGTCGTGATCCGGATCAAGGGCAACGGCGTGCGCGAGACCTTCACGGTCCGCAAGGTGAGCTTCGGGGTCGGCGTGGAGCGCACGTTCCCGATGCACTCGCCGATCATCGCCAAGATCGAGGTCGTCACCCGGGGTGACGTGCGGCGAGCAAAGCTGTACTACCTGCGCGGCCGGGTCGGGAAGGCCGCGAGGGTCAAGGAGAAGCGCGTCTGATCGCCGGCGCCGACTGCCTCGCGCACCGGAGCGAACGGTGAGCAGCGAAGACCTCGAGCGGTACGAGACGGAGATCGAGCTCCAGCTCTACCGTGAGTACCGCGACGTCCTCCCGATGTTCGCGTACGTGGTCGAGACCGAGCGCCGCTTCTACCTGGCGAACGACGTCAAGGTGGAGGCCAGGCACGACGGTGGCCAGGTGTACTTCGAGCTCGAGCTCCACGACGCGTGGGTCTGGGACATGTATCGCCCTGCACGCTTCGTCACCAACGTGCGCGTGCTCACCTTCCGCGATGTCAACGTCGAGGAGCTCGCGACCAAGGAGCTCTGAGCGGTCGCGCCGCGATGCCACCCCACACCGAGCGGCCATCTCGTCGGACGGCAGCACCCGGTGACCGACAGGCGGCGAGCGCTCGGCGCGCGAGGCGAAGACGCGGTGGCCCGTTGGTACGCAGCGCGCGGGTACCGGATCCTCGATCGCAATTGGCGCGTGCGCGAGGGTGAGCTCGACATCGTGTTGCGGCGCGGCCGGGTCCTCGTGTTCTGTGAGGTGAAGACGCGTCGCGGGGATGCGTTCGGCACGCCCTTCGACGCAGTCACCCCCATCAAGCAGCAACGGCTTCGATCCCTGGCCCTGCGCTGGCTCGCGGCGCACGACGTGGTTGCGCTGCGGTTGCGCTTCGACGTGGCGGCCGTTCGGGTCGGCGCCGATGGGTCCGCCGTGATCGAGGTGCTCAGCGACGCCTTCTGAGCGGACGGTCGCGAGTGCGCGCCTCGCGGTGCCAGCAACCCGAGTGCCAGTGTCGTCGGGCACCCGGGTCGTCGACCGGCACGACGACTTCGTGACCCTCGCCCTTGCGGATCTCGTGGTCGCATCCGGGGCAGCGGTAGGCCTTCTCGGCCTGGTAGGGATGCACGTGGCGAACCTCGAGACGCGCGCCGGCGTCGGAGGCTTCCGGGGTGTCGGGCCACACGTGCGACACGGCTAGC
>BTUT01000219.1:0-5737 GCA_045862935.1 Acidimicrobiia bacterium | reverse complement strand
AATTTCGATGAGCAACCCTGGGGAACTCCAGCGAGCGGCGTCACCGGCGCTCGGACGGCCTGCTACGACCGACGGCCCGACGTCCCGGAGCTCACCGACGAGAACCGACGGGCGCTTGTCGCGCACTTGGTCTCCCCACACGGTGTCACGGAGAAGCGCGCAATGTTCGACCGGCGCGATGTGATCCAGGCTGTCGCCGAGTGGAGCAACGACCGCCTCGCCGCGAACGAGGTGGTCGCCCTGGCCGACGAGCTCCTCGAGTCCGACCACGTCGTTCCTCTTGGCGTCAGAACCTCCGGGCTCGCCCAGTACTCGACGCCGGCAATGCTGCGCGCCGAGCAGGTCGTTCTCCGGGCCTTCTCAGAGGGCGTCAACGGCGGATTCGCGGTCGTGCCCCACAGTCTCGTCGACGAGACGATCGCTGGCCGTCCGGGCATCGGCGAGGACCAGGCAACGATGGTGCGGGCCATCTGCACGTCGGGAGATCAGTTCCAGTGCGCTCTCGGGCCCGCAGGCTCCGGCAAGACGTTCGCGCTCGACGCGGCCCGCGACGCATGGCAGCGGGCGGGATACCGCGTCATCGGGGCGGCCGACCAAGGAAGCGCTGCCGAAACCCTTGGACGGGGAGCCGGCATCCGTGCCGAGACCCTCGAGTATTGGCTCACGGTCCTGGACACCCATCCGGATCCGAGCACCGTGCTCGGTCCTCGTACCGTCCTGCTCGTCGACGAGGCCTCGGCCGTCGGCACCCGCAGCCTCGCTCGACTCGTGGAACACGCACGGCGAGGCGGCGCGACGGTGCGCCTCGTCGGCGATCCCGCCCAGCACTCCTCGGTCACTGCGGGAGGTGCGTTCCGCGAGCTGACCCTCCGCCACGCCGATCGAACTCCGGCACTCCGCGAGCTCCGACGACAACAAGGACCCGATCAGCACGAGCTGCGCCTCGCCCTCGGGGAGTACCGCATCGGGATGATCCAGGAGGCGCTCGACCGCTTGACCCGCGACGACCGCGTCGTGCTCGCTTCCTCAGCCGACGAGCTGCTCGACAAGCTGGTCACCGACTGGTGGGTCGACCGTCAGCGCCGCAAGGTCGAGCCCGACCGGCTTCCGTCGAGCATGGTGGCCGAGCACCACCGTGACCGGCGGGCCCTCAACGATCGGGCTCGCGCCATGCTCGCCGCGTCCGGCGAGCTCTCGGGTCCAGCCCTCACCGCTGCTGGTCACGAGTTCCGAGCCGGCGACGAGGTGGTCAGTCGCACGCCCGCGAAGCAACTCCACCCGCCTGGAAGACCTCGAGACTATGTGCGAAACGGCACGAAGGGGACTGTCCTCGCCGTGCGAACCGCGGACGAGGCGGCGGAGCCCAGCCTCCTCGTCGAGTTCGAGAACCGCGCTCCGATCCAGGTGCCGCTGGAGTTCCTCACCCGTGAGATCCGTCCCGGGATCATCGGTGGGCTCACCCATTCCTACGCCGTCACCTCGCACGCGGCTCAGGGCCAGACGTACGAAGCAGCCCGCTCACTGGCCACGGATGCATCGAGCCGCCCCGCCATCTACGTCGGCTTGACCCGCGGCCGCTCCGACACCCGCTTGTACGCCGTGAGGCGGCGGGACCTCATCGATGATTCGCTCGGAGCCGACCACATGCCGCGCGTCCTCGATGAGAAGTCCGCGCTGGAAGCGATCGTCTCCCGCCTCGACCGGGAACGCGCGGAGACGCTCGCAACACGCATCAGCAGGACTCCCACTCCCACCATCGGCCAGCGTGGGCTGAGCATCGATGGAACGTGACGGCCTTCCGTCAGCACGCGGGCACGGACCATGTCCCACCTCGGTGCAACTATTCACCCGACTGCACGGCCAACGCCGTCGGAGGATGCCCTGTGGCGATGAGTGACGACACCACTCCCCACGACGATTCGGAAGGTCCCGGCTCGGAACAATCCACGCCGATACCTGATCTGAGGGTGTGGCCGTTCCTCGACCGGCTTCACGCCGAAGACGTGCACGCGGCATCCAACGCCCTGAATCGCCACGGGCTCCGCGAGCTCGCCGATCTCCTTCAGGTGCCCGACGTCGTGCTCACCCGGCATGACAGCGCAGCCCGTGCACTCCGTCGCCGTCTCCGTCGATCGAGCCCCGCCACCATCTTGCGTGCCGCCGGCCTGCTCGCCGAGACCACCCGCGAGATGGTCGTCGATGCTCTCGGACCGACGCGCAGCGAGGATCCCACTGTCGCCGACCTCATCGAAGTTCTCCCGGAGGTGGTCCGAGAGCACGGGCCGCGCCGCGTCGCACTCCTCTTGGCGGTCGCCGTCGACGCACGTTGGACTGCAGCGACGGTTTGCGCCACCCTGCTCGACGTCGACTCACGTTTCCAGCTCGACGTGCTCGGACCCGTCGCGTCCGACGAACCCGCCGCCGCTCGCCCGAAGTCGGGCGGATCAGAAGCGGACGCCGAGCTCCGTGAACGTCGACGTGCCCGCAAGAAGCAAGCACGGAACGCCAGGAGCTCTGAGCAAGGAACACGCCGTCGCTACCGCAGGCGTCGCGACAGCCACGTTCCCGACGACGGCGCCGGGAGCTCGGAGCCTCAGCCCTCCCCGGCAACGGTGACCCTCGACGGGCACCCCGTCCCGCGACACGAACCGGAGCGTCGCCCCGTCCGAATCGTGCACGCCTTTCCCGACATCAACCGAGACGATGCCTTGGTCGGCCGCATCGTTCTGACGAACATCCGCTTCAACGACTCGGAGGGACGCGAGAAGGACCGACCGTGCGTTGTCGTTGCCGCCAGCGGCCGCCACCACCTTGTGGTTCGGACCTGCTACTCGGAGGGTGGCGTCCGAACAAGCGACTTCCGGGCCGTACCGGTGTCCGACCTGAAGGTCGCCGGACTGGACCGACCGACGTTCGTCCTTCACGAGGAGCGCCGCATCCCCCGGGCGGCGATCAAGGCCAAGTTCGGGTGGCTTCCTGTGGCCGACTGGAACCAGTTGTAGCGCTCGACCGGGTCCCCGCCGCTGGTCTTGGCCCAAGTTCCGTCAGCCGCACCTCAGCGCAGCGTCTCTCCGGGTGGAGGTCGACGAGCGAGGAGGATCTGATGGCCACCGGCGAACCGAGGGGCGGCGCATTCCACAACGACCTCGAGCGGCTGACCGCGGTGTCCGTCCCCTCCGACGGCATCTCACTACCGCTGGGGCCCACAACTCGATGGCTCGGCTGGTGGGCCATCGCAGCGCCTCTCCTGCTCGTGCTGCATGTCTGGTTCGGTCACGTGCTGCTGCGGATCACGTGGGTCGCCCGCTGGGAGATCCCCCGCCGAGTGATCGAGGCCTCTCTCTTCCCCGACTCCCGCGTGCTCATCACCGTGCTCGCCGCGCTACTCCTCGCATCCGCGCTGGTGTTCGCGATTGTGACCGAAGGCTTCCGCCTAGCCGGCCCACGCCTTCAACGGCTCGTGCTGGGGACCGGCGCCGCGGGCGCGGTCGCCGCCGTCGCCCCCGCGTCGGCCGTGGTGACCATCGCGCTCGTGACCGCGCTCTACGTCGTGGTCGCCGCCGTGGTCATGGCCCTCGTGCTGTGCCTGATCGCGGCCTTTTTCAACAGCTGAACACCCTTCCGTCAGCCAACCGGCTCTCGACCGTCTTCCTCATCACCTACTGAAGGAGCACCGATGCAGCCCTCCCGCCATCCCCACGCGACGCCGGTTCCGCGTGTTGCGACCGCGCAGGCCGCTGCTCACAGGCTCTCGTCGGCTCCCGCGATCAGCGGCCCGGTCGCCGTGAACCCCGAGGACGCGAGCCGCCGCGCCCGCTTCGAGCAGCACTGCCAACGGGCGGGTCTCGAGGTCTCGTTCGTTGGCTCTCGACCTCGCCTACTTGCACCGCAGTTGCATCGGCCCGCGGACGCCCGTCCCTGGATCGTTGCCCCCCTCGACCAAGACCCGGTGGTCACGCGCGACGGGCGCATCGCGGTTCCGGGACCGTTGCACGCGAAGCTGCGCGACCTCGCGGGGCAGTGGTCCGAGCCGGTCGCAATCGTGCTCGCCCACGAGCTGGCAGAGGGGCCGATCCCGACTCACCCGATCCTGGCCCGCACCCTTCTCGATGCGCCCGCGGAGCCGGTGACGATCGCCGAGGCCAGTGCACAGATCAACGCGACCACTGGAACGCCCGCGGCGCTCCGCCGGGTCGCCGCGACCGAGCGTGTTGCCGCAACAGCGGTACAGGCCGCTCGGCGAGCCGGCCGAGGCGCCGCCTTCGCCTCGGCCGCCGTCATCGCCGCTCCCTTCACGCTCGTCGCCGGCATCGACCCGATCGTCTTCGCACTGGTCCCGACTCAGTCCGGATCAGCGCTGCCGGCCTGGTTCGAGATCGCCCGATGGGAGGTTTGACGTGACCCCGCTACCCACCGTCTGCTCCACCGAACTGCTCGCGTCGGTTGAAACCCGCGCGCGTAGCCGCGAGCTCGCCCTCGCCTGGCGGGATCAGCCGCTCCCCCCAGGATGCGAGCCGCGCCGCGCCCGTCTCGGCGTCGAGGTGACCGCCAGCGGGCGAGCGCTCCTCCTCGTCGACCGCGGGATCCGCTACTCGGGCGACGACGCCACGCTTCAGGCTTGGTTCGCGACCGGCGTGCTGGAGTTCGAGGGCTTCGATGAACTACGGGCCTGGTCGACCGGACCGTTCGCTGCCACGTACGGCGGCACCACTTCACCGGCTGCACAGGCTCCTGCTCAGGTGCACGACGTCACGGCGCTCACCGATCTCGACGCAGTCGTGACCCCGTCGATCGACGGTCCGGCATCCGTGGACGCAGATCTCCTGCTCCAGCGACTCCAGCTCGAGGTGCGCGGGCAGGACGTCCCTCTCTCCGTTCTCGCCAAGCGCGTGCGCGAGCACGTCGGACGCGTCAACCCGCGCCGACCGTTGACCATCTTCGCGGTCGGCCCCACGGGTGTCGGCAAGACGCTCGCAGCACGTCGGGCTGCGGACCTCCTCTCCGAGCCGGAGATCATCGGCCATCGTTCGGCGTACCGCTTCCTGCGGCTCGACATGTCCGAGTACCAGGAGAGCCACCGGGTGTCCCAACTCTTCGGCGCCCCCCAGGGCTACATCGGCTACGGGGACGGCGCCGTGCTCACGCGAGCGCTCGCAGCGGAGCCTCGGACCTTCGTGCTCTTCGATGAGATCGAGAAGGCGCACCCCGACGTGCTCATGGCGCTACTCAACGCGATGGACGCCGGACGCCTCGGGGATCCCACAGCCGGGGGCGGGAGTGGTGAGGTCGACTGCCGCCGCGCGGTCTTGTTCTTCACGTCGAACCTCGACGCCAGCGCGATCCTCGCCGCATACCGGGCTCGCCAGGATTCGGCCCAACCCGATCCGCCGGCGATCGACGCCTTGTGCCGTACCCAGTTGCGTCGCAGCGGAATCCGCCCGGAGCTGCTCGGTCGCATCCGGACGTTCCTGGTCTTCGACGAGCTGTCGCCCGCGGCCGTTGCCGAGGTGGCGGTGCTCAGCGCCGCGCGGGTGGTCGAGGAGTTCGGGCTGCGCCTGCGGTCGATCGCCCCCGAGATCGTGTCGACGGTGATCGCCGATGGTGACGCGTCGTTCGGTGCACGGCCGCTCGAATACGTGGTGACCGCCCTGCTCGCCGACCAGCTCATCGAGCTCGCGATGACCGGATATCGGGGTGACGTCGACGTCGCTCTCGCAGACGGCGTAGTGCAAGTCGC
>BTUT01000218.1:0-5739 GCA_045862935.1 Acidimicrobiia bacterium | reverse complement strand
CCTTCGTCCGCTCCACCGCCCGCCGCCTGCCACGTGCGTCCCAGGTGCACGGATGCGCGGCGGTGGGACGCATCATGGCTCGGCGGTGGTGAGCTGCGTGATCACGTCGGTGACGGCGTGATCGGCTCGGGCGAGCACGTCGGCCGCCGGGATGCCGCCGAGCGGGTGCTCCACGACGACGATTCGCGCGCCGGGAAGGTGGTAGCGGTCCGCGACCGCACGCGTGAGCGTCTCGAACGCGGTGGTCGTGACGACCACCGTGGGCCGTCCCGAGGCTTCGAGCGCGACGAGGTCGTGGACACTCCACGACGTGCACGACCCTCAGTCGGCCGAGCCGGTCAGCACCAGATCGGCCGCCTCGAGCTGCTGGAGGATCTCCGGCTCGGCCGGCGTCGCGGCCGTGCCCTTCGCGACCACGAGCGTGAGCTCCGCACCCGTGCGCTCGGCGAGCCGCTGCGCGATCCGGGTCATCAGGGCCCGCGCGTTGGGCTTGCCGTTGTCGAGCACCGCGATGCGCCGGCCCGCGAGCTCGGTCACCGGTGGCGCGAGGGGCGCGCGCGGGACGTGCACGCGCCCTTCGGGGTCGACGAGCCGGACGGTCATCGAGCCCCCACCTCCGGAACGGCTCCGGGTGGCTCGGCGACGGGGACCGTGACGCTGCGGGTCATGCCCCAGCTCGGGATGACGCACGAGTGTTTGCCGGGCCCCCCGGCGACGAGGATCCGGATGTTGTCGGCCTGCTCGGTGATGGGGACCGGGACGTCGGGGTCGTCGACCGCCTGCATCCAGTCGGCCCACGCGCGACTGTCGAACGCGTTCCAGAGCACGCCCGCCGGCAGGCGCGCGCGCTCGAACAGGAAGTCACGCACGTCGTCGCGCGACCACCCGCGTGCGGCGACGGTGGCGGCGTGCTCCGGGCAGAGCACCACGAAGAACTCACCCTGGCTGATCGCCGCGTTGTTCACGCCGAGGGTGGCCATGACCGACGCGGCCTTCTCGAGGATCCGCTCGGGCTCGTCGGACTCCATGTCGTGGAAGTTGTGCGGGTTCTCACCGCAGTGCACCGTCACCGCACTGGGTGCGTCGACCCCGCGACTCTGCGGGTACGGCGGCCACGGGCTCGCGGCGGCGTTCTCGGCGATGCAGTAGGTGTACTTCGAGGGTTGGGCCTGGGTGGAGGCGTCCCCGTCCCCCGGGCGCCCGCCGCCCACGTGCAAGAGCACGAGGCGCAGCGCACGGCCCACCGTGGCGTTCGCTCGGGTACCCGGGCCGAAGGTGCCGAGCCCGGCGTTGAACCCGTGGCGGTGCACGGCCTCGCCGTGGACGACGAGCAGCGGTGCCACCGGGTGCGTGGTGGCCTGCACCCCCCGCAGGTTGACCTCGGGTGCGGTGATCGCCCGGACCGCGGCGACCAGCACCCCGAGCACGTCGGGCGGGCAGCCGGCCATCACCGCGTTCGCCGCGATCACGCGGGCGGTGGCCTCGCCGTCGCGTGGGGGGATCACGCCGATGACCTCGTCGGGGTCGCCGGCGTAGGCCGCGAGCATCGCGTCGACCCGCGCCTCGGTCGGCGCGACGATCGGGAGCCCGTCACCCCACCCTCGTTCGGCGGCGAGCGCCGCGAGCGTCTCGGGCAGCTCGTCGGTGATGTCGAGAGATGCCATGATGCGCGACGCTAACGCACGAGAGGAGCACGGACATGGGGGGGCTCACCGCGGAGCAGCGCGCGAGCTGGGACGAGCACGGGTACTTCGTCGCCCGAGGGTTCACCGACGCGGAGACGTGCACGGCCATGCTCGACCGCGCGGTCGAGCTGTGCCGGGCGGGCGCGCGCGGTGAGGATCTCGGGACCAGCCTGATCGACCCGGAGCGCAACCCGTGGCCCCGGGCGACGGAACCCGAGGACTTCGTCTCGAAGGTGTTCATCCTCCACACCGGCGATCCGGTGTTCACGGCGTTCGCCCACGACCCGCGCCTCGGCGACCTCCTGGGCGGGATCCTCGGCCCCGACGTCGACTGCTTCCTCTCGCAGTTCATCTTCAAGAACCCGGGCGCGCGCGGCCAGCCCTGGCACCAGGACTCGCTCTACTTCCCGTTCGAGCCCGACCGTCAGGTGGGGATCTGGCTCGCGGTCACCGCCGCGACGCCCACCAACGGCCCGCTCTCGGTCATGCCCGGGTCGCACGTGGAACCCGTGCACGAGCACGTGCCCGACCAGCGCGCCGACGCGAACCTCGGGTACACGGAGATCGTCGACTACGACTTCGACGGCGCCCAGCAGGTGCTGATGGAGGCGGGCGACCTCCTCGTGTTCGACAGTCACCTGATGCACTGCTCGACCGACAACACCTCGGACGGCGTACGCGCGGCGATGGTGTACCACTTCGCCGCGGGGGGGACGGTCGACCGGACCTACGCACGCCTGCGCGAGCAGGCCGATGCACTGGGAGAGATGCCCGAGCACATCCAGGAGGCGGCCGACGCGGGCGAGGCCGAGTCGCCGTACTTCTGGGTCCCGGTCCGCCGAGCGGGAAGCCCCGTCTAGTCAGGCGCCGCGCCGAGCCGGAAGGCCCGGCGTCACGAACGCGGGACGTCCCTCCAGGGGAGCTCCTTGTCCACGCGGACGTCGCCCGGGAGCCCGAGCACGCGCTCGCCGAGGATGTTGCGCATCACCTCGGAGGTGCCGCCTTCGATCGAGTTGGCCCGCACCCTCAGGAACCACTCCTGCACGGTGGCGTACCCGAACGTGTCGCGCGAGCGGTCCATCGCGTAGCCCGCGGGGTAGAGCGTGCCCTCGGGTCCGAGCAGGTCGACGCACAGCGCGTAGCACGCCTGGTTGTGCTCGGCCGACATGAGCTTGGCCACCGAGCCCTCCGCGCCGGGAGTCCCGACGCTCCTCATCGCCGCGGCGCGCCGCACCGTCAGCCGCAGCACCTCGTGTTGGATCCACATCCGCATGACCTGGTCGCGTCGGGCCGCTTCGTAGGGGCTGCGGTCGCGCCGGGCGCGGTAGGCGTCGAGCACCCAGTCGATGGTGGACTTGCGCGAGAAGCTCCCGCCGCCGATCGCGACGCGCTCGTTCATCAGCGTGGTGAGCGAGATGCGCCAGCCGTCGCCCACCTCCCCGATGCGGTGTGCGTCGGGGATCCGCACGTCGGTCAGGTAGACCTCGTTGAACTCCGCCTGCCCGGTCATCTGCCGGAGCGGCCGGACGTCGACGCCCGGCGCGTGCATGTCGCAGATGAAGTAGGTGAGGCCCCGGTGCTTGGGCACGTCGGGATCGGTCCGGGCGACGAGCATGCCCCAGTGCGCCTCGTGCGCGACGCTCGTCCAGACCTTCTGGCCGTTCACGACCCACTCGTCACCGTCGCGGATCGCGCTCGTGGCGAGGCTGGCGACGTCGGAGCCGGCACCGGGCTCCGAGAACATCTGGCACCAGATCTCCTCACCCGTGAACAGCGGCCGCAGCCAGCGACGGCGCTGGTCGTCGGTCCCGTGGGCCGCGATCGTGGGGGCGGCCATGCCGAGCCCGATGCTGACCCGCGTCGCGGGCCCGCCTGCGGCCACGACCCGCTGGCTGACGAGCTGCTGGAGCCCGGGCGCCACCCCGAGCCCGCCGAAGCCCTCGGGGAACGAGACGTTGGCCAGGCCGAAGTCGTACATCGCGCCGAGGAACTCGGCGGTGTCGGCGGCGGTGTGCATCGCGAGCAGCTCGTCGGTGCGGGCGATGACGCGGGCTTCGTCGTCCATGCGTGGGTCCTGGGATCGGATGGCGACCGTCGACGCGGCCGTCAGCGGGGGTGACGATCGGGCGTGAGGCGTCCGACGGGCGCGGCGAGCATGCCCACGGCCATGTCCACGACGTTGGCGATGAACGCCTCCTCGGGGAGGCGGAACCGAGTGTCGACGTCGATCTCGTGGGCGCGGCGCGCGATCGAGTAGGTGATGAACTCCATGCCCACGGCGAGGCGCTCCTCCCGCAGGACGGTGGGCAGCTCCGACAGGGCACGGTGTGCGAGCCGCAGGGAGCGACGGATCCCGCGAGGGCCGAATCGTTCGGGGATCTTCCCGACGGGCAAGCCCATCCGGCTGACGACCGCGGGGAGGATCTGGAGGTAGTCGCGACCGGATTCGGTCGCCAGCTCCGACGCGAGGGGGACCACGATCGTCTCGACGATGGCGCGGAGGTCGTGGGATCGGCCCTCGCGCTCGAGCGCGTCGAGCAGCGCGTCGAGCGCGTCCGCGATCGGCCCCCGGTGCTGGGCGGGGATCGCCTGGACGAGCCCCGCGCGGGAGCCGAAGTGGTAGTGCAGCGCCGACGAGTTGCGCTGGCCGGCGAGCTGGTTGATGTCGCGGACCCGCACCCGGTCCACGCCGTGGCGAGCGAACAGCTGCTCGCCCGCACGCATCAGCCGCGCTCGGGTCACCGTCGCGTCGCGAGCCATATGCGCCGCAGGGTATCGGGCTGCGCAATGATGCGCAGATGAGCACGGAGCCACCGCCCGACCCGGCGGACGAGGGCGGCGGGATCGAGCCCGACCCGGCGGACGAGGTCGGGGAGATCGAGCCCGACCCGCGGTTCTCCTACGCGAACGAGCGGACGTTCCTCGCGTGGATCCGTACGGCCCTCGGCCTCGTCACCGCGGGACTCGTGGTCACGCAGCTCTTCCCGAGCTTCGACCTCCCGGGCGGGCGGCGCCTCATCGGGCTCCCGCTGATCGCGCTCGGCGTGCTCATCGCGGTCTTCAGCTACACGAACTGGCAGCGCAACGAGCGCGCGATGCGCCTCCAGCGGCCGCTGCCGCGGTCGTTCCTCCCCCGGATCGTGGCGGTGGTGGTGTCGGCGGTCGCGCTCATCGGCTTCTTCCTCGTGGTCTTCGCGGAGAAGTCGTGAGTCGAGCGCCCGATCCCGACGCCCGCGATCCGGGCCTCGCCGCGGAGCGCACCGACCTGGCCTGGAACCGCAGCGGCCTCGCACTCCTCGCGTGCGGTGCCGCCGTCGGCCGGGGGATGACCGTCGGTGAGCCGATGCCGGGCCGCCTCGCGGTCGGGATCACCATCCTCGTGCTCGGCGGCATCACGTGGGCGCTCGGGGGGTGGCAGGCCTGGCGCCGTGCCCACCCCGGCCTGGCGCGCCCGGTCGCGCGGCCGGTCGATCTGCTCCCGGTGGCGGTGGGAACGGCGGGCGTCGGGATCGCGGCGTTCGTCCTCGGGCTGTTCTTCCCGGCGTGAGGTCCACCGCCCTGCGGAACGATCGGTCGGGATCGCCGGGAGTCGGTTGAAACCCACCCGGGTCGCGGCGAGAATGCGCCCTTCGCCGGAGCAGGCCTCGACCCGGGGCATCCGGCGAGCGAGGGGGGGGAGACCGTGAAGCGACTCCGTTGGATCGCGGCCGTCGCGGCCGCCGCGACGATGACCGCCGCGACCGTGGGTGCGGCCGCTGGGCAGGGCGGGGGAGCGAAGGAGACGCTGACGGCGACCGACGTCGGCATCACGCCCACCGAGATCCGCATCGGCGTGATCGCCGACACGGGGAGCTCGCTCGCCCCGGGCCTCTTCCAGGGCGCCGTCGACGGCGTCCAGGCGTGGGCGAGCTACATGAACAAGAAGGAGGGTGGGCTCGCCGGCCGCAGGATCGTGGTCGACACCTACGACTCCGCGCTCGACCCCAACAAGGCTCGCAACTCGATCATCGAGGCGTGCGCGAAGGACTTCGCCCTCGTGGGGACGTCCGCGCTG